>JBGPES010000025.1:0-8568 GCA_041482935.1 Minisyncoccia bacterium
CTGCTTAAGTTCGAACCCCGTGCTTATGCTTCAGCAAGTCTCACGAACATTGAGTAAACCGTATAAAGCTATCTTCGAAAAGCGAGATGGTGCGGAGAAGGAATACGAAAGGTTCGAACCTCTGAATATGCCAGTAAATGCAAGCACTATTGGGAAAATTCGCGAAGAATTTCCACTTCTGAGCGGGTAAGGGGAATCGAACCCCTGGCTTCAGCTTGGAAAGCTGAGGTATTGCCATTATACGATACCCGCACTATAAACTGTTCAAGCGTAGCGAGTTACGGTTTGTTGCGTCCCGCCATAGCGGGACCTTATCACTTGGTTTATATTCTATATGCTTACTCAATATTTTCAAGTTTTATAATAGCACCCTTCCCGAAGCGTCTATCGTATTATATAGTGGATGGGTAATAGTCTTGCTTTTTCCCATAAAATTTGCTACAAATAAACGAGAACCAATCTCAAAGGTCAGAGCCATTTAAGCGGGTTCTGTGAGGAGCTTTCGAGATCGGTTCCATACTAATGTCCAGGCGCACACGTTGGCTGGTGTTCGTAATAGTGTTTGTCTTTATGGCGGGCGGCGGCTATGCCGCAAGCCTTTTTTTGGGTCGTGCAGGCGTAATTCCGAAGGAATTCACCGATGCCCGTTCTCAGGGAGCGATGATTGCACAAAATATCGTTGATCTCTCGAAACAATCCACTGCGGATCTTGCAAAGGTAAACGATTTTGATGCGAAGGGAGATTACACCGATGCACTTACGCTCACGACAAATATGATTGAACAGAGTCAGCAGATCCGCGATCAGGCGGTACAGCTTTCTTCGCAAGTCGAGACAATGACGCGTTCACTTTCAAATATCGGTTCGCTCGATGCCCGGCAGGCCGCGCTTGAATCGATTGCGAGCCGTTTGGCGCTTATCAGCCGCCTCATAAATTACAGCGGCTATCTCGGCCAGCTGCTTGATACGTTGCGGAGCCACTTTACCGGCAATCCTCCGCAGGGCCACGACGTAGCGACGCTCATCGATCAAATTAATTCCGAGGTGAACGCGATCAATAATTTCAACAATCAGGCGACGCAATCGATGATGAAGTTTGATAAGATTACACAGTAGCACTTGTTTGGTTCGTAGCCCTGCCTACCAGCAGGCAGGTTAGCGGCTGATGTGGATATGCGCACTTAGCTCAACGGTTATGGCACTAAGCTTCAAATCGGCAGCGAGATAAAATTAAAAATATGGGCGTGTAGCTCAACGGTTAGAGCACTAAGCTTATACCTTAGCGGTTCCTGGTTCGAGTCCAGGCACGCCCACCTCAATAAGAAACGACGACTAAAGCCGTCGTTTCTTATTTTTGCGTGCCTGGACTCGAACGGGAAAGGGGTCGGGAAAACGGAAGTTTTCCCGTGGCGGAAGCCTTGAAACCGCTGGGTTTCAAAAAATTTTGTGGATACAAAATTTTGTTCGATTTCCAGGCACGCCCACCTGCCCATATATTTTACCGAGCGAACCGATTTTATCCCGCCAAAGCGGGATATACCTTAGCGGTTCCTGGTTCGCCTGCCTGCCGGTAGACAGGAGTCCAGGAGTGCCGCGCAAGGCGAGGACTTGAATCCTACCGGGCCGACAGAGAGCGGATGTTTTCGAATTAGCGAAGAGACTAAAATAAAAACGGGGATCGGTGGGATCCTCGTTTTTGAGTTCTTATATTCCAGTACCGCCCCTCGATGTTTCAATGGGTGCTCCCCCTCCCGTATTGCCACCGTTCCCGCCCGGCAGACCTCCGGATGGTTGGCATAGGCAATAGATGGTATAGATGATCGCAGACAGAATGAACAATCTAAATTCTCTGGATTTCCAAAATTTCTTTTTCAAGCGTTTCCTCCTTGCCTTTTCGGACCCTTGTTACTACTGAGCCTATCTTATGGCCAATATACGCATTTGTCAAACGCAACAAACTTTATCCGCAGCCTACGCCGCGATCGGCTTGATATTGAACGGCTTCAAAAGCTTCTTGAATTCTTCCTGCTCAAGCGTTTCTTTTTCGATCAGCGTCGTTGCAATTGCGCGGAGCGCACCCTTGTTGGTCCTGAGTATTTTTTGGGCTACTTCGTACGAGCGCGTGATAAAGTTTTTTACTTCGGCATCGATTTGCGCGGCAACCTGCTCGGAATAATTCTTTTCGGTCGAAATTTCGCGTCCCAAAAATATCATTTCATCGCTTTTGCCGAAGGTCTGCGGCCCCAATGCTTCGCTCATGCCGTATTTCGTGACGAGCTTGCGAGCGAGCTCGGAGGCTTCTTTAAGGTCATTTGAGGCGCCCGTCGAGATGTCGCCGAAGGTGAGTTTCTCCGAAGCATATCCGCCGAGCATCATCGCGAGATCGGTCAAGAACTGTTTTCGCGTGCGGAGGTGCTGGTCTTCGGAGGGCACCTTCATGGTATAGCCGCCCGCGAAGCCGCGGCTCACGATGGACACTTTGTGGACGGGATCCGAATCTTTGAGGGATGCGGCGACAAGCGCGTGGCCGCCTTCGTGGTATGCCGTGATCTCTTTTTCTTTTACGGTAATCACGCGGCTTTTCCGTTCCGGTCCCAGCATCACCTTTTCGACGGATTCCAAAAACTCGTCCTGGCTCACCACTTTTTTCCCGCGCCGCGCGGCGAGGATCGCCGCTTCATTCATCAGATTCGCAAGATCCGCGCCGGAAAATCCCGGCGTGCGCATCGCCACTTTCCGCAAGTCTACTTTCGGATCGACGGGTTTGGTTTGAATGTGAATCTTGAGAATTGCCTCGCGATCGTTCAGGTCGGGCAGGTCGAGAATAACCCTCCGATCAAAGCGGCCGGGGCGGAGCAGGGCGGGGTCGAGGATGTCGGGCCGGTTCGTCGCCGCAAGCACGATCACGCGCGTGTCGCGGTCAAAACCGTCGAGTTCCACGAGGATTTGGTTCAGGGTTTGTTCCCGTTCGTCGTTGCCTCCGCCGAGTCCCGCGCCGCGCTGGCGGCCTACGGCGTCGATCTCGTCTATAAAAAGAATAGCGGGTGCTGCGCGCCTTGCCGTCGCAAAGGCGTCGCGCGTGCGCGATGCTCCTACGCCCACGAACATTTCAACAAATTCCGATGCGGAAATGAAAAAGAAGGGGACGTTCGATTCTCCCGCGGTCGCGCGCGCAATGAGCGTCTTTCCGGTTCCCGGAGGTCCCATCAGGAGAATGCCGCGGGGGATGCGCGCGCCGAGGTCCAAGAATTTTTTCGGGTTCTTCAAAAAATCAACAACCTCGAATAACTCTTCTTTTGCCTCTTTGAGTCCGGCGACGTCTTTGAACATTACCTTGTCCTTGAAAGTCGAAAGCTTGAGATTTGAGCGGCCGAAGTTGAATGCCTGATTCACGCCCGTTTTCGCCTGGCGGAACATTATCCAGAAAATGAATCCGATGATAATAAGGGGCAGAAGCGTGGGGATCAAAATGCCGGCCCAGAATTGCCAGCCCGATTGGTCGACGACCTCGATATTTACCTTGCCGAGTGCCGCAGGGTCAACGCCGAAATTCTTGAGACTCTCCGTGATCCCCGCCTCCGTTTCTTTTTTCGAATCGGCGGTTTTGC
Organism: Minisyncoccia bacterium; assembly: GCA_041482935.1. Lineage (GTDB taxonomy): Bacteria > Patescibacteriota > Minisyncoccia > UBA6257 > 2-01-FULL-56-20 > DATLTV01. Next base: position 3,609 of record JBGPES010000025.1, read on the forward strand.
CGTCTTTGAGGCTGATACTCAAACTGTCCCCGTTCACCTTGATCTGCGTGACGCTTCCGCTGTTTATGTCCTGCGCAACCTGGCTCAGGCTTAATTTTTCAGGCGGCGTTTGCGGAGCGAGCACCAGGGAAAACACGATCGAAACGACAAGCAGGGTGAGTATCGCCCAGGTAAGATTTTTAAAGAAATTGGACATGATGTAAGCCTAGATTATAGTATAACAAAATCTACATTTCAACCCCCTCACGAGAAGCGCTCCGCGTATCCGAAAAACTTCTCATCGGGTGGGGAGGCCGACCCCGGGAGATCCCCTGAGAATTTTCTCGAATACTCTGCGGTGATTGGGAAAAAGATCCGGCATCGTAAGAATCTCTTTGGGCGTGAAGAGCCGGATCTCTTCGCCCTCATCGCCCCGGGTTTTAAGGCCCGGGAGGGCTTTGAGCTTGGCGGTAAAGAGAACGAGCACGTGCGAACCCCTGTCTTCCTCGTGAACGACCGCAAGATCTTTTTCGGGGACGGTAACTCCAATTTCCTCTTGCAGCTCTCTCGCGGCCGCGGATTTCGCACTTTCGTTCGCATTACTGCGTCCGCCGGGCGCTTTCCAGAAAACCGGCGCGGGTTTCTTCGGATCGCGGATCAAAGGAATTCCTTGCGGGGCGACCACCAAAACGGCGACGGCGTAGCTCAAAGAAAAATCAGGCCGTTTATTCGGCCCGCTTGCGTTCATGGAGTTTTATGGAAAGGAACAATTCGGCGACTGCCGCGTCCGGCTCGTCGTAAGCGGTTGTTTCGTAATAGGGAATTTGATTTTCCTTTGAGGTAAGCCGGCCGGTGGCAAGCCACTTGCCGTCCGGGGTGTGGCGCAGGCTCCAAAACTGTTTATCGCACGCCATAATAAGGTCGGAAAGAGTTGGGAGATAAGAATTCCCCTTTGCGTTATTTTGCGGGAATCCGGCGTTTTCCAGTTGTTTCGCAAGCTCTTTGGTCATCTGCTTAGACTCTACCACAAAAGAATCTTTTAATCAAGGCACTAAAATGAGCCTGGTGAATCATGAATCTATCTGTCGCCCCGACGGAGGTCGTGGTCCGTGTTTCCGTATGGATGCTTGAAAGCACGGGTCCCGGCCTTCGCCGGGACGACGCATCGCAGAATCATTTATTCACCAGGCTCTAAAAAAGAATACAAACCCCCTTGGTTTATAAAAAAATTCCCCTTCGTGCGCCAAGCAATAGAGCTGCTTGTGCACGAAGGGGTAGGGTTACTTGGATGCGGGTCGACGCCAGCCCAGACGAATTTTCCATTCGTAGCCGGCATCTTTGCCCCAGGCAGTCGCAAGATTTCTGTGGCTTAGGAACATTCGGAACACGCCATCTTCGGGTTGCGGAGGAGCGTCGTCGCGCGTGTCAACGAGTTCGGCATTCGGGATCTCCTCGAATGGAACGAATTCGCCCTTGTCTACTTCCTTGGCTTCTTCACAGGCCCTTTCGATCGCTGTTATTTCGTCGATTGTCGTATCGAAGACATAAATCCGTTCGATCCGATTATAATATTCAACGTCGAACTTGTGCGAATAGATTGGAATACCGACGATGGGGTGTCCGATTTCTCCCTTTTCGTGTTCCAGTGCTTGTCGGGGGGTCTCTTCGGGTTTCACCTTGCCCCCGGGTATGCCCCACCCCGGCGGCCGTCCTTTTTCCGTTTGATCTTTGGTCATGTCCGCATAGTCGTGAACGACAAAGAGCTTACCAACGTTCTCGGGGCGCCGTCCCCAAATTCTGAAACGAGCCATGAGTTGAACCGATTTTATAACCGGCTCCGCATGAACTTTGACCCCACTCTCCGCCAGCGCTTGCGCTTCCCACTCTGCGAACGGGTTGTTCGCGGTGAGCTGTCTGATTCTTTCCGGCATGACTTCCTCCTCATCCTGTATTGAGATTGGAAGCACTGACGGAACAAGTTCCGCGAGTACTTACTAGCTGGTATGATAGCATATTGACAAAGCTTTGTCAATATTGCGTTTTTGGGCTGTCATTTCAGCGATTCCGGCTTCTTATACGGAATAAAAAATCCTCACAAAAGTGGTGAGGTGGTTCGTCCTAAGAAAAAATGTTCCGGAGAACTTCGACGTGGTGTCGAAGTTCTCCGGAAGCTGAAGTTACCTGCGTGGCCGGAAACTGCCGCGCTCCTGCTGTTTCGCCTCGTGCTCATTGCGGGTCATGCCGCGAGGAGTTCGAGGTATCGGCGAGGAGAACCGAGCGATCTCTATCGCTTTCGGGATCCTCTCCATGAGGATCACGAGCATGGCCTTGCGGGCCTTGCTGCCATCCCTGTCTGTGGCGAATGCGCCCTCGATGTTCGCGATCTCGAGTTTCATTCGTTGCACAAGGGTGGAAGAGAGGCCGCTTGCTTCCTGTTCAAGCTTCCTCATTGTTCGCTTCGCCAAATGGTCGAATGCCATTTCTTCCATCTGGAGGGTGATCGACTTGATCTGTGCGTTCGTCTCATCGGCGACAACAGTGCCGAAGACCAGCGCCATCTCGATTTCATCGAGCCGAGCCTTTTGGTCCGAGAGATTGAGTCCCCGGTTCACGCTTACGAAGAATTCCAGACTTCGCTTTGCGTTGCCCAGATTGCGCTTCGCGCTCACCAGGGGGTCTTTCTCCTGGGATTGATGTTGGCTCTTGGAACGATCGCCGCTGCCGTTGCGATTCTCGCGCCGTGAACCCGCCATTTGCTTGCGGCTGTCCACATACTCGCGATAATTCGCATAAGCCCAATCGACGATCTCGTCGGTCATCACGACATGCACTTCGTCTTCTTTGGATTCGCCCGTGACTTTCCCGTTCTGCACGAGGATTGCCATGTTGGTAAGGAGTGCCCGGTAATCGCCCCCGAACAGCTTTCCGGCCCTCACGCCAAGCTCGGTTCCCTCGAAATTCTCGGGAACAACCCTGGGGAGAGGCTTGCGTTTCGGAGCTGCGGACGGGGGTACTTCCTCGGGGTCTTTTTCTTCGACCTCGGGAACCACCGCATCTGAGGCGCCGAACAACTTGGCCGGATCCTCGGTCAGCACGAGAATTCCTTCCCGTGCCACTTCAGGTTCCCGCCCCTCGTTCGTCGTTCCTGACTGCACTTCCGCTGTCGGTTCCTGCACTTGCGTTTTGCCCTGCTTGGTTCTGCAGACCTTCTTCATTGGAGGTCTCCTTAGTTTGTACCTTTCCGGATGGAAAGGCTTGATTTTCTTTCCGCTGTCCCAATCGAGATGCCCGATGACAGGAAAAGAACTTTAATCCCCCTTCACTCATATTTTATAGCTAGTCGTAGGTTAATGAGGATCAAAGTTCTTTCCCTGTCATGCTTGATTCCGGATCGCAGGGTAATTCAGCTTCATATTGCTTCATTTGTAGAGCTGGGTACATTATACACCCAAACAAAAAATATGTCAAGAACAGCTTCGGGAGCTTGGTGAATAATGGATATTTACCATACGGAGTGCCTTTTCTGTCGTCCCCGCGAAGGCGGGCCTGCCTGCAGGCAGGCAGGCAGGCAGGGATCCACGCTCCCGAAGTATCTGGAAAGCACGGATCCTCAGGCTAAACCGGAGGATGACAAAATACTTTTATTCACCAGGCTCTTCGGGGAATATGGTAGACAGGCGTTTTTTAGTTTGTTTTTCATTGATTTCCAGGCGGTTCGGGGACGGCGGGGCCATCTTCATCGTTTACGTGCCAAATTTTTCTGAAGAAAGCCCGGAGGAGCTTGATGATCAGAAGGTTCGCAAAGATAAACATGGCAAGGCCGAGGACGAATATTGCTTCGAATCGTTTGAATATGGCGACGGCTCTGAGGGGAGTAAGGCCGGAAATAAGGCCGTACGCAAGAACGCATAAAATGGGAACCCACGTAATAATAGAGACCAACGAGGTTTTAAAAAATTTTTTGAAATTGATTTGCGCCCAACCGACCAGAAAGATGACGGGGAAACTCGATGCGTAAATAAATTTCGAAAGGAAAATCCACGCCGTGCCGTTCTTGTGTATATTCTCTTCCATCTTTTGATGATGCGGGAGATGTTTTTTTACAAAATTTCCCAAGCGGGTATCGCGCAGGGTATATCCAAGCGAATACCACAGAAGATCGCCGCTTGCGTCGGCAAGAAAAATCGTGAGTACGAGGAGCGGTATTCCCCATGGCCCGAAAAATCCCCGGAAGACAAGCCAGAAACTTGCGAACGCGGAAATATTTCCCAGGAATATCGTCGCGATATAAATGATAAGATAAGCCAAAAACGGATTTTGGCTTGCGACTGCTCCGATATTATTCAAGGCGGCGAACATATGTGTAATTGTATCAAACACGGGGAATTGGGGTTTTCGCTTGCCGGGTGGTAGGCCGGGCGCCACAACACTCAAATGCCTTCCTCGGTTTGGCGCGAGCATCGGCAATTTCCGGACTTTATTGTCTGACGGACGAAAGTGGCGGGCGTTGTGGAAAACAGATTGCCCGACTCACCATCCCGGCTTGAAAAAACGGATAAAAATCTTTATTATACGTAGGCGAGAGGATGGTGCCTATAGCTTAATGGTAAAGCTCCGCTCTGTGGCAGCGGCAATACGGGTCCGATTCCCGTTAGGCACCCCAAATAATTTTTTTATCGAGGGACCAGGTAGGCCGCCTTAACAGGACGACCCGTTAGCCCACGATACCCGCACGAAAAACAAAACCCCGGATTTTCCGGGGCGTTGTTTTAAGCAACTTCTCAGCTTTGCGCTTCCTGCCGCAGCGTCAGCACCCTGTTCTTGAGTATTAATCGGCTCCTGAGGTTGCCGAGCAGCTCCCGCTTCTCCGTTGCGGATCCTTCGGTCAGCAGATATATCGCGTACGACTTTGTGTCGAATTCTTCGGGCTCAGTTTCTTTCGTCTTATTTTTCAACGCTATCTTCCGGAACTTGTTGTACC
>JBGPES010000026.1:0-8559 GCA_041482935.1 Minisyncoccia bacterium
GGAAACAGCCATGCCCAGTCCAAAAAATATATTGACCTTGAGGATGCGGGAAGGTGAATAATTCCTGAAAATTACGAATTCTCGCAGAACCATATTCAGCAAAAAGAAAATAAGCGCGAGCAGTAAGACGAGCGTCGCGCCCATGCTTGCATAGCTCTCTCCCAGAACCCTCTTTTCGAGACCGATCAGATAATTCCCTATTTGATAGCTGGCCCCCGTGCCAAAAAACAAGGGACTACCCGAAGCAAGGCCGGCAAGAAAACTATACGCATAGATCTTTTTATCCATTGGTTATGATTTCTTTTTCTAACCGGCCTGAAATGGTTTCTTTAGTTTGTTTCCGACAAACAGAGAAGCAAAACCGCATAGTGCCTTTAGTATATCAAAACACGTTCCCCGTGCTTTAAACGTGACCGTCGAATGCGAACATGGTTTAATGAATGAAATGCGAACTCTATTCTACAAGCTGCCGAGAACTATCGCAGAATGCTTCCGTGGATACAACCTCGTGTGGCAGTTCCTCGCCATGATCATTACGTATGGACTTGTTATCTCCGGTTTTGATTGGTTTTATTTCCAATCCACACGAGGTTCGGAACTCGCGTTGTTTCTTTTTCCGGCAGTCATTCTCGGCGGTTTTTTACCGGTTATCGTTCCGTTGCTTATGCTCGCGATCGGTAGCATCCGTAAAAACTTAAGAACTGTGAATACCGCCTGGGCGTTGGGCCAGGCGGGTATCATCGGCCTTCTCGTCTCTTCATTCTACAAAGCGTTTACCGGAAGAGTTCCGCCGGAGCATATTCAAAGTACCGTGAATGTGTTCCGCCGGGCATTGACCGGAACCATGCCGTACGCACCAATGAATACGGTAATCGACATCAGCAGGGAATTCCGTTTTGGATTTATGCGCGGCGGAATATTTTGGGGCTGGCCTTCATCGCATACCACGGTTGCGTTTGCAACGGCAGTCACGGTATTGATGTTGTACCCAAAGAATCAGCGGGTCAGGTATTTTGCTTTGCTGTATGCGGTCTACGTGGGGCTGGGAGTCTCGATAAGCATTCATTGGTTTTCCGAAGTTATTGCCGGAATCATATTTGGAGCAATCATAGGAGTAGTGGTAGGCAAAAGTTTTTTCAGCCGATGCTCGATACCTGCCTCGCCGAGCTCGGTATAACAAAATGCCGGGCTTTCACCACACAACAGGTTCTCACGCCTGCCGACAAGCGGATCATACACTGACCCGGCTCCGTAGGAGAAGAAAAATCGAGATGGAATATGGGTTGGATCGGGAGATTCGAACGTCGTGTGCTTACCCGGGACAAAGAGAAAACGGCAGGCTTGTATCTGCATCATTTAGTTTTGGGACCAATCCGCGAGCTCCCAGAGCGCCCTGCCGGTTTTTGTCTCCGTTTTTCCGTTGTCTTGTATTTTGAGGATGAAATCGGAAAGGAAACGAATGTAAAATGGCTGCGTGCTTTTCTCCGCCTCCAAAGATGCCCGAGTGCTTGCCAAGGGAGTCGCGGTAATAACTTTCGGGTGGGTGAGCGTAAGCTCCACGGTTCCAAAACCCGATTTTTGCACGCGCCATACCTGGGTTTGCGGATAGCTGAAACTATCAGTAAACGTTTGATCTTCCAAAGTTAGGGTCGCGTCGGGAAACGCATCGCCTAATACAATCGCGCCGTCTTGGGACAGATAAAAAACCGGCACTTCTGTTTTTCCATCCGGACTCGTGAGTTCGCCGAAAATCACGGCATAGTCCTTGAGAAGTATCCTTCCCCATATCCAGCGGCTGAACATGTTTTGGGGCGGAGTATTTCCCCAGTTATGATCGTGGTACGCAAGGCCGACAACGGCATGATCTTTTCCGTCATAGGTTATCGTGCCTTGCACACCCCCGAGGGGGACTGCGGAAAGCCAGCCGAAATACGAATTGCCGGATGCGTGAATGCCGACAACTGGCCGCCAGGATGGTGCGATGCGGGAAATGGCAAGATTCACTTTCGTTCCCCGCCATCCTTCCGCCGATACGGCGTAATCGTTTAGATTGCCCGTGAAGGTGCTGCTGCCCATTCTTACATTGCAACCGATTCGGGAGGAGGAAAATTCCGAAGGATCGTATGTTTTTACATCATGAATCGTGGATCCGTCCGGACGAGTAATGTCGATAGTGACCAGGGGGCGCAAGGGACCCGCCTACACGATTAATCGGCTTAGTAGAGAAAGCAACGACCGCCACAGAGCCGTCGTCCATTTGGGCATCAAGATACCACCACTCAAAGGTGCCCTCTCCGCCATCCGTCCTCGCGCCGTTTTCCCATGCCTCCGGACTCTCCTTGAGATTCGCGCTCGACGCGGTTTCAACCGTAATCCCCCCGGGGGCAGATACGAGTTTGGCCTCGGGCCGCACCCTTGATCTTTGCATGTACCCGAACAACAATACGACGCCGATAATTGATATGGGCAAAAAATAAAATTTTTTCATCTCTTTTTGAGGAATCACGTTATGGGGTCGTCATTTCCGCGGATTTTTTCTCATAAGAGAGCGGAGAATCAACGCATGTAAAGGAGAGGAGAAAAAATCACGGCTTGTTTTGATGGTAGCAGGGACAGAAGCGGAATTCAAACTCTGTAACGGATGCCACGGCGGGTAGCGACACTACCAAACCCGGGATATCGAATTTCCCACCCTTTCCCACCCGACAGGTTCTCGCATCGTGCACCAACCCGCTCATAACCGGAAACTTTTTGGCGAATTTCTTCATAAAGAAAAGGCGCTTATTGCTAAGCGCCCGATGAAAGCTGATTACTTTTTTGACAGGGTGAAGTTAACTTCCGTGTCGCCTTTCACGGCAACAGGTTTCGATTGCGGCTTCGCATTTTCGTTCCAGGCCGTGATCGTGTAGCTCCCATCCGGAACATTTTCGATTTTGTAGTTGCCGTCGCTATCGGTTTCCGCATAGTACGGCGTAGGCGATACGTAGATATAGCCGGACATTTCGGGATGGACATTGCAAAGCAGCGGTACGTCGCCCGAATCATGATACGCGTACGGTTTTTTCTCACCCGGCCGTATCGTACCCATGTTGTGGCTCTTTTTCTTGTTGCCACGGATCGACGGCCAAAAGACATTGTGGTCGACCTTGTCGCTGTTCATAAAATCGACGGTTCCGTCGAGTTGCATCGCGAGTACATGAGGCACGAATTGCATTCTTCGTTGGTCCATCAAAAAATGTTTCTCGGGCGGAGTAAACGTTTTCCCCGGAATAGCTTCTATCGAGACTACGGAAGTTCCTTTCGCGCCGCTTACTTTGCCGTGAATGCCTCCTGCATAAGCAGCGTTGCCGATCGCCATAATCAAAAGGGTCCAAATTGCCGCATTGCGTTTCATCGGTTTCTCCTTTCTGTCGGTATATTCCGTTATCAACCTATTGACGAATCTACGTTCAGTATACCGCAACGCGCCCAATATGCCTCTTAACGAAATCCGTGAGAAATCTGGCCTATTTCCGTTTTTATGGAAGGTTACACCTGGATCTTCGAGAAGAAATAACTTCCGAGGGCAAGGAAAAAGAGCGTCACGGCGGAAAGCACCGCGATATCGACTCCCAGACCGTAATGGGAAATGTTCACCAATAATATCCGGAACGAATCGATGCCGTACGAGAGCGGGTTGAATCTCGTGACCGCGGCCATCGCCGGAGGCAGACCTTCAAGCGGGAAAAGCGCGCCCGAAAGGAAGAAAAGCGGCATCACGAGAAAATTCATGATGAGCTGGAATCCCTGCATGTCTTCAAGGAGGGAAGCAATGGTTGTTCCGAGCGCGGTGAAAAGCAGAGCCACAAGCAGCATCATGAGAAACGCGACGGGAACCAACGCCCAGTTATGTGGCCTGAATCCGGGAATAAGAACGATAAAGAATACGAGCATCCCCTGAAACAAGGCAACGGTCGCGCCGCCGAGCGTTCTTCCGATCATAATATTGAAACGGGACACGGGTGCGACGAGCGTTTCCTTGAGGAATCCGAACTGGCGGTCCCAGATCATTTCAATCCCCGAAAAAATGGCGGTAAAGATAATGCTCATGCCGATGATCCCCGGAGCCAAAAATTGGAAATAATTCCCCTCCCCCGCTTTTGCGAACGTTGCTCCCAGACCGTAGCCGAGCGCGACTAAAAATAAGATGGGTTGTCCCAGAGACCCGATGATCCTTGAGCGCGAGCGCATGTAACGTTTTATTTGCCTCAGCCACAAGATATAGATGGTTTTCATGATTTAGATATTTATCGTTTCGCCTTTCCCCTCCACATCGTGCGCATCTGGCGCATCCTGTCGGTATTATTCGACTCCTCTTCCCGAATGACCTTTCCGGTAAATTCAAGGAACGCATCCTCAAGAGAGGCCTTCTTGGTTTGTTCCTTCAGTTCCTGCGACGTGCCGGAAGCGACGATATGCCCGTGGTCAATAATAGCGATGCGCCGGGCAATGCGATCCGCTTCTTCCATATAATGCGTAGTAAAAAAGATGGTGATCCCCTCCGTTTTGTTCAATTCCTGCAGATAACTCCACATATGATTCCGCGTCTGCGGATCAAGTCCAAGCGTGGGCTCGTCGAGGAATAGTACTTTCGGATGGTGTAATAGGCCGCGCGCTATTTCAAGCCGCCGCTTCATTCCTCCGGAAAATTCTTTGACCAGGTTGTCTTTTCTGTCCCATAGCTCCACGAATTTCAAAAGTTGCTCGATCCGTTCGCGGCGCAGCTTCTTCGGCACGCCGTAGAGCACGCCGTGAAACTCCATATTTTCTTCCGCGGTCAATTCGTCGTCGAGACTCGGATCCTGAAACACGATGCCGAAGGATTTGCGGACGGCATTGGAATCTTTCGTGGGGTCCGCGCCATTCAGCGTTATCGAACCGCTCGTGGGGTGCAAAAGCGTCGTAAGCATCTTGATCGTCGTCGACTTCCCGGCGCCGTTCGGCCCCAGAAACGCAAAAATCTCCCCCTTCGCGACATTGAAGGAAATATCGTCGACGGCAGTAAAGTCGCCGAACTTTTTAACAAGGTTCTTGACCTCGATGATATTCATATATAGTTAGTATACTAAACATCCGCCCGCTGATCAAATCCGATCGGAATCGGGAACATTGCCGAGAACGCGCCTCGAAGCATGCTTTTGGGATGAGTTCTAGAACCCCAGTTTCTCCTTCACTATAATCATGGTGGCTCTTCCGGGACCGGGCTCTTTATGGATCACCAAGATATGATTGACACTGCTGTGCACTCCGTATACTTTCTGCGCCCGCACATCTTCAAGAGGAAAACTATATTCGTAAATCCGCTTCATTCCCTCTTCCAGATCCGGCACGATCTTCTGCGAACTCACGACCCACACCACGTGGCCCGCGCCCGCGGCATACGCCGAAAGCTGGCTCCCGGTCGCGGAAGCGATAAGTACTTTGCCGTCTTCCGTAACCGCATGCACCGATCCCACCGCCCAATCGGGCGCGGCGCCCAGTTTCTGCATTTCCCTGCCTTGCGTTTTGCGGTCCATGGATAAAAGCTGTTTGCGGACCGAATTATATTTTCCCGATTCCATGATCTCTTTGGCCGCACCAATCGCATCGAGCGTTGCCGAGGTCATGTTCATCACTTCCGCGCCCTGCGGCAGCAGTTCCAAAAGCTTTTGCCTGGCTTCCTCACCTGTCCCCACAATAAATGTCGCAATGTTGTTTTTGTTTAATGCGGCAGCGGCGTTATTAATGGACGCATCGCTTGCCGATACTCCGTATTTTTGATTTATATCCATATTCTTAGTTTTATTTTTTATGAGTTTATGTTCGACTATTCCTTCGGCCCGACTCAGAACCACTGATTTTGATGACCTTCCCTTTAATTAAAGCTTCTGATGTTTTCTTGTGAGCCGAAGTTAAAACCCTCTGAAACGTGCTTTGTGAAACGTTCATCCGCCGCGCCGCTTCTGCCTGGTAAAGGTCCCGCACGTCGTGAAGCCGCAACGCTTCCGCCTCGTGGGGCGTGAGCTCAACGCATTCTCCCTTGCGGCAATCCGCCCCTTCGGGCTTGAACTGCCTGAACTTCGGATAAAGTCCTATGTTATATACGCATCGCGGTCTCGTCATGATAAAAATGCAATAGTTTTGTACGATACGCCGACCCCTTTCCCGTCGCACCCCGCTGCCCCTCCCCCATGTGTGTCCCATTCATACCGCGCAACCGATGTTTTGAATATATACCCAAAACAAAAAAGTGTCAAATGGGGCAAGGTAGCGGCAAAATATAAAAAGCGTCCGACCGGACGCTTTTTATATTCCCTCACTGGTTCTTTCTAGCGCGAGCGCTTTTTCGAGCCTTTTGAAACCGCTCTCGCAAAACGCTTCGCTTGCTTCGGCAGGTGCTTTTGCACGTGCTTCCAGACGTTTTTCGCTTCGGCATGAAGCATTTTTTCTTCGGCTGCCGAAAGCTTTCGAGCCCTTACGTATTCCTTCGCTCCTTTCACGACATATGCCTTCAACTGCGCTTCGCCCACTCTTCCTAATTTTTTCACCTTCGGAGCAACGTGCCGATAAAACTTACCGGCTGCGACCCTCGTGTCTTTCCGGACCTTCTTGCCGGTCTTTGATCCCAAAAACATTCCTGCGGCGACGGCCAGTGCCGCACTCGCGAGCGCTCCTTCAATAAGCTTCCCCGTATTACCTTTTTTTGCCATATATAAAATAAGTTTTTATTTTCCGCGACCTTTTCGATGTGTCTCTTTGTGCGATGGTTCTCGTTTAAGAAAATAGGAAAGTATCGGCAGGTCGGATAGCCGGTCGATAATTTCGTTGATCCGATCCCGCGCTTCCTCCGATGCATCGTTCAAATTCATCGAAAGCTTCTCGAGCTGCTGCGCGATGCGGATCACATACTTCACAACAATTATGCTTAAAACACCGACCACGATGATTGCAATCGATACCGTAAGGTAAAAAAGGGTCTCGGCAAAAATGAGCGCTCCTACCATACGTATAGTATAGCACACTTGTTGAGCGTTATAGAAATAAAAAAGCCCGTGCAAAAAACCGAAGTCTTGTTCACGGGCAGAAACCGAGGGGACAAAGGATCAAAAAGCGATAAGTGATCCAGCGCCCAAGGTATAAAGCTACTTGCGGACGGCGGCGAACCGGTAGAGCGAGTCCCACCTGCTGCCGAAAAAGTCCGTGCCCAAGTTACGCCCGCCGGAGTCGCTGTCGAGGTACGGGACGAGGCGATTGCCGTCCCAGCCCTGCCACACGGAACCAAGAGCAATGATCGGAAATTCGTGCTGCTTCTCTGGGTATTTCGCTCCGAAGGCGAGAAGCTCGGGAAGATCGGCTGGGCGCAAACCCATTTTGTCGAGTTCGCAGACCACGTCATCGGATTGCATATCACGGTCGAATTTGATGAGTTCAATCGCCATTTCTTCCGTGCCGCTTTTTGAGGACGAAACGGGGAAATGTTTCGCCGTAATGTCCGGGTTCTTCCAGTCGTATTTTCCGGTAGCGATCATCTGCTCCAGTGTTTGCGAGTAGTCGACCGTGACGCGAAAGAGACCCTTGACTTCTTTTCTCGCTTTCACGATGAGCTCGACGATGGAGCGCCTCAGGGTCTTGTCGGTCTCAATGCGACGGATATCGTCGTCGCTCCCGCCCGCATTCAAAACTTCGTCGGTAAGGGGACTTTCCAAACCCGGAACGCCTTCCCGAACGCGGAAAGAAATTCACTCTTATTCCTTGCCATAGCTGCTTCTCCTTTGAGCATACCCCTTACTGCCGCGGATCGTGCCTGCGGCTCGCCTAGGGCTTGCTTCAGTTGCAGCTTTGAACGCAAATCCCGAGATACACGCTCAAAGCTGCAACTGTTTCATGATATTGCATTTTCAAGGTACGTGGAAATTATAGCATATAAATGCCTAATCTGTCAACCGGCGAAGCGGTCACTAAAACAAAGGGCTTCGTGACCCCTTATTCGCTTATTCGCGCGAATAAGCGAATAGTAGGCAAACTGCGATTTTGGGAGCACGGATCCCGGCTTTCGCCGGGATGACCCCGCTTGAGCGGGGTTAGTTCTTCAAATACCTCCGTACCGCGACAAAACTCGAGAACACGCCGATACCCACGCCGAAAAGAAGTTGATAGGCGAGCAACCTGAGAATATGGGTGTAAAAATATTGGAAGATATCGAGACCGGGGATAAACGACTGAAGATGCGGAGAGATAAAATAGACAACCGGCGCGGCAATCACGAGGCTGAAAATTGCCGCGAGAATGCCCGAAATAGTTCCCTCGACCACCGACGGTCCGCGCACGAAGCTGTTGGAAGCGCCGACCACCCGCATGATTCCGATCTCTTCGCGGTTCGAATAAATCGCGAGCCGGATCGTGTTGAATACCACGAGGCCCGCGATCACCGCCAAAAATATCGTAAGCAGTAATCCCCCGCGGCTCACGTTATTGATGATGCTCGTCAGCCTGTCAATCACTACCTGGTTTTTTGCGTAGCTCACGTAGTCGATGTAAGAA
>JBGPES010000027.1:0-8547 GCA_041482935.1 Minisyncoccia bacterium
GATCAAAAATTTGGTGGTTGCGGCCATTGATAAAGAAAAAAATCTGATCATGCTCCGGGGTGCCGTACCCGGCGCACGGGGCGGCCTTCTTGAAATTTCAAGCGTTAAATAACTTCCATGAAAGCCGACGTTTATAATTTGAAGAACGAAAAAGTGGGAACCGCCGATCTCTCGGACGGCATTTTCGGCATAAAGTGGAATCCGGTGCTCGTGCGCCAGGTGCTCCTGGCACAGCTCGCGAATAAGCGCCGCCCCTGGGCGCACGCGAAGACGCGCGCTGAGGTGCGCGGCGGCGGCAAGAAGCCGTGGCGCCAGAAGGGAACGGGACGCGCCCGGCACGGTTCGATCAGGTCTCCTTTATGGGTGGGCGGCGGCAAATCGCACGGCCCCTCGAAAGACCGCGATTACAGCCAGAAAGTGAACAAGAAAATGAAGCGCGCGGCGCTCTTTTCGGCGCTCTCGAGAAAGTTCAAGGGAGGCGAGATCAAGGTATTCGAAGATCTGAATATCTCCGCGCCGAAGACAAAAGAACTTGCCGCGATCCTGAGGCCGATCCTGAATCTCGCGAAAGATCAGAAGAAATTCGATACCCTACTCGTCGCCGAGAAGGAGAATAAGAATATCGTCCGCGCGTCCACGAATCTTCCCAAGGCGAAAGTGCTCGCCCCCGAATCTTTGAATGTGTACGACGTGATCAACTACAAGCATATTTTTATCGAGAAGGAGGCGGTGAGTATCTTAAGCAAACATTTTAAGGCATAACCATGACCGACGCTTTTATCATCAAAAAACCATGGGTCACGGAGCGTGCGACCGAACTGTCGAAGATCGGCAAATATATTTTTATCGTGAAATCCAGCGCGACGAAGCCCGAGATCAAAAAAGCGGTCAGGGAAATTTACAAAGTGGACGCGGTTGCGGTAAACATTGTGAATCGCCCGGCGAAGAAAAAACGCATGGGATCGATCATCGGACGCCAGTCCGGCTATAAAAAGGCGATCGTAACGCTCGCGAGCGGCCAAAAAATAGAGGTTCAATAATTCCATGAAATCCTATTCACCAAGAACACCATCGAGGCGGAGCATGACCTCCGTTGATTATACCGTTCTCTCGAGGGTCAAGCCGCACAAGCCGCTCATGACGCGCCTTCCTTCGCATGCCGGGCGTAACAGCCAGGGGCGCATTACGATGCGCCATCAGGGAGGTGGCAACAAAAAACTGTATAGGTTCGTCGATTTCAAACAGAACGAATTTATGGACAAGCCGGCGAAAGTGGAAACGTTGGAGTACGATCCGTACCGCACGGCATTTATCGCGAAAGTATCGTATAATGGCGTGTACCGCTATATTTTGGCGCCGCATGGGCTTGTGGCGGGGGATACGATCGTAACCTCCGAGGCCGCGCCTCTGAAGATGGGTAACCGGCTGAAGCTCCGGAATATTCCCATCGGCTACCAGGTCCATAACGTTGAAATGACACCGGGCCAGGGCGGCAAGCTCGTGCGTTCCGCGGGTTCGTATGCGGAAGTGCTCGCGAATGCGGAAGGATATACCGATCTGAAGTTATCATCCGGCGAGATCCGCCGCGTCTTGTGGGATGCGCTTGCTTCGCTCGGCCAGGTTTCAAATCCGGAGCACAACCTCGTCGTTATCGGCAAAGCCGGCCGTTCGCGCTGGCTTGGCATCCGGCCCACCGTCCGCGGCAAGGCCATGAATCCGGTTGATCATCCGTACGGCGGCGGCGAAGGAAGCCAGCCGAGGGGTACGAGGAAACCGAAGACGAAATGGGGCAAGGTGACGGGCGGACACAAGACCCGCAACCGCAAGAAATGGTCAAGCAAACTGATTATTAAACGCAGAAAATAACGCACCAGTGCGTCATCCCGGGCATTGGCCGGGATTCCCGCATACCAAAGAAAACTATGAATATAAATTTATAACATGTCACGAAGTCTTAAAAAGGGTCCATTCGTCGATCCAAAACTTTTGCAGAAGATCTCCAAAGTGAAAGCCGACAGCGGCACGGTTATTAAGACATGGTCGCGGGCGTCCGAAATCTCGCCGGAAATGGTGGGATATACCTTCGGCGTGCATAACGGGAAGATCCACGTTGAAGTGAAGGTGTCCGAAGAAATGGTGGGGCACCGTCTCGGAGAGTTCTCGCCGACGAGGAAATTCACGCGGCACGGCGGAAAGATCCAGAAGGAGCTCGAAATGAAAGCCGCGCAGACCGCGGCGCCGGCAGTTCCGCCCGCGAAGGAAATCAAGAAATAAAGACATGGAAACAAAACAAACCGTAACATTGCATTACTTAAGGATGGCCCCGCGAAAAGTGCGGGCGGTTGGAGATCTTATCAAAGGATTGCCGGTGAATGAGGCCGAGGCCCAGCTTATTGCCATCCGCCGCCGCGCGGCAGTGCCGATTTTGAAACTTTTGCGTTCTGCGGTCGCGAATATCAAAAATAACAAGCGGATGAGCGAAGAAAAGTTCTTTGTTGAATCAATCCGCGTGGACGGTGGCCCGATGCTGAAACGCGGACTTCCGCGCGCGCGCGGCATGACATCGCCGATCCAGAAAAAAATGAGCCACGTAACGATTGTTCTCTCCGAGAACCCCGATCTTCCTCCGGCGCGCTACAAGATCGTAGTCAAGAAAAAAGCGAAGCTTCCTTCCGACGAGAAAAAACCGATGAAAAACAAGAAGATCTTGGAACCGGAAAAAGCCACGGAAAAACAGGCGAAAAAGAAGGGCTTCTTCAGAAAAATGTTCACCCGTAAGGCGGGTTTCTCAAAATGACGCGCAGCGTCATCCTGAGCGGCGCGAAGGATCCCAAGGAAAGCATGAGATTCTTCGCTCCGCTCAAAATGACAATGAACAAATATAATTAAAATTATGGGACAGAAAATTAATCCATTATCATTTAGGCTGGGCATCACCAAGAATTGGCCGGTGCGCTGGTTTGCGAAAGGAACGTACGGCAAGTTTTTGGAAGAGGACGAAGCGATCCGCCGCGTGATCCGCGAAAAGATCGGCCAGGCGGGAATTTCCGCAGTCGAGATCGAACGTACCGGCGAGAACCTGAAGATATTCATCAAAGCGGCGCGCCCGGGGTTCATTATCGGCCGCGGCGGCAAAGGCATTGAAGATCTGAACAAGGCAATCGAGTCGGCGCTTAAGAAAACGCAGAAGTCGAAGAAGCTGGTCGGAGGGTTGAGCGTCAACGTCGAAGAATTAAAGCGTTCGGAAATCTCGGCTCAGTACGTTGCCCAGCAGATTGCCTGGGATCTCGAGAAACGGATGCCTTTCCGGAGGACGATGAAAAAATATATAGAGAACATCATGCAGAATAGGGATGCAAAAGGAGCCAAGGTATTTCTTGCGGGACGTCTCGACGGAAACGAAATCGCCCGGCGCGAACGCCTCACGCGCGGTTCTTTGCCCCTTCAGACGCTCCGCGCGGATATTGATTTTGGCACCGCGACGGCATTCACCACCTACGGAACGATCGGCATCAAGGTCTGGATCTACAAGGGGGAAATCTTCAAGAAAGAAGTAAAAGAGGAAGAACGGAGAATGAGCCGCAGACAATAATCACATGTTGATACCCAAGAAAGTAAAACATCGTAAATGGCAAAAAGGACGTTCGAAGAACCGCCAGGTTGAAACGCGCGGGATCACTTTGAATTACGGCCAGTACGGACTCAAAGCCATGGAATCCGCGTGGCTCAATTCCCGGCAGATTGAGGCCGGGCGGAAAACGATCACGAATTTCATGAAACGTAACGGCCGGCTTTGGATCCGGGTATTCCCCGACAAACCGATCACTCTGCAGGCGCCCGAAAAGACGCTTGGAGGCGGAAAGGGATCGGTTGATCACTACGTGTTCCCGGTGCGCCCGGGAAGAATTATTTTCGAGATTGATGGCGTGGGTAAAGACGTTGCTTACGAGGCTTTGCGTTTAGCAAGCCACAAAATGCCGTTCAAAGGAAAGATCATCAGCAAATGACGCGCAGCGTCATCCTGAGCGGAGCGAAGGATCCCGACGAAAATAGAAACCAATGAGATTCTTCGCTCAGCTCAGAATGACAAAAATGAAACTAAAGCCATGAAAAAAAGAGAATTACAAGAATTAAGAAGCAAGCCGGTCAGCGAACTTACGACGTTCGTAAGAGAAGGGCGCGAGCGGCTCCGCGGCTTGAAGTTCGACCTTGCCGCTGGTAAGGTAAAAGACGTGAAAGAGCTTCACAGTCTTAAAAAAGAGATCGCGCGGGCGCTTATGTTAATTCATCTTGCCGAAACCCCGGAAAAAGCGAAGAATAACCAATCATGAATACAACCTCTCCTCAAAATAAGAAAAGGAAAATAGTGGGTAAGGTGGTAAGCGATAAAATGGCGAAGACCAGGGTGGTTGAGGTTGCGCGATTCAAAAAGCACCCCAAATATTTAAAATATTATAAAGTGAGCAAGCGTTTCAAGGCTCATGACGAAAAAAACGAATATCATACCGGCGATACCGTGATTATGGAAGAAACGAGGCCGCTTTCCAAAGAAAAAAGATGGATTATCGTCGGCAAGGTGGAAACGAATGCGGTAACGCCATAAATCGTCTCATTTCTAACCAGATTATAAAAACATGATCCAAGAACGTAGCATATTAAAGGTAGCGGATAACAGCGGAGCGAAGATCGTCCGGTGTTTTAGGATACTCGGCGGCACGCGCCGCCGCTACGCGCAGATAGGGGATATCATCGTCGCTTCCGTCCAGGTTGCGGAACCCCGGAAAGCGGTAAAGAAAAAAGACGTGGTCAGGGTGCTTATCGTGCGTCAGAGGAACGCGATCCGGAGGAAAGACGGTTCGTATCTGCGGTTTGACGAAAATGCCGTGGTGCTTATGGACCCGAAAAAAGAGCCGATTGCAACGCGCGTTTTCGGTCCCTTGCCCCGCGAACTCAAGGAAAAAGGGTTCGAAAAATTAATGACGATGGCGGAGGAAATAGTATAAATTAGCCAAGAAGCCAAGAAGCAGAACCATGTATATCAAAAAAGGGGACCAAATAAAAATGCTTTCGGGGAAAGATCGCGGTAAGACCGGGACTGTGCTTAGAGCATTTCCCGAAGAAAGCCGCATCTCCGTCGAGGGACTGAATCTCTATAAGAAGAGATCGCGCCCGAAGAAGCAGGGCGAAAAAGGAGAAACGGTTTTGATTTCAAGACCTTTTCCGGCCTCGAAGGCCGCCCTCGTGTGCGCAAACTGCAAGATATCGACCCGCGTGGGACACCGGATTGAAGGCAATATAAAGGTCCGTTATTGTAAAAAGTGTTCGGCAACAACGTAGCCAAGCAGCCAAGAAGTTTCGAGGCCGCTCAAACACTTTCTAGTTCCGGAGCTTCCGAACTAACATCATGGAAAAAAACACAAAACAACCGAATAAAGAAAGGCGCGTCATCCAGCAATTTCTGGAGAAAATCGTTATCGATGCCGGCGTGGGCCGTTTGAGTTCCCAGCCCAACTTTGAAGAAAAGGCGTTGGTACAGATTATGGCCGATATCTCGGCGATGACGGGGCAGAGAGCACAGCTCCGCCGGGCGAAGAAATCCATCGCCGGATTTAAGGTTCGCGAAGGGCAGATCGTGGGAATAAAGATAACCATGCGGCGGAAGAAAATGGTTGATTTTTTCGAGCGTCTGATTAAAATAGTATTACCCCGGGTACGGGATTTCGGCGGCCTTGAACCGAAGACGATAGATGCTCACGGCGTCTTGAACGTGGGACTCAGGGACCAGATAATGTTCCCGGAGATAAGCCCGGAAAAGTCGCCTATTTCGTTCTCGCTCGGGGTGAGCATTGTGCCGAGGGACAAAGATCGGACGGAGGCGTTTAAGAAATTCTCCGAACTCGGAGTTCCGTTTAAGCACAAATAAACATATGGCAAAAGAATCCGTTATTGCACGAAGCAAAAAAGCACCGAAATATACGAGCCGCATAGTAAGGCGTTGTTTCCGTTGCGGCCGTAAGCGCGGCTACATGCGTCAATTCAATTTGTGCCGGATTTGTTTCCGCGAAATGGCGACCCGCCAGGAAATTCCCGGAATTAAAAAAGCATCATGGTAAAATAAACAAATTCTTTCGCCCTGCGGCTCGTTATCTCTTTAGCCGATCAGACTCGAAAATGATCTGCTGACGAGCTAAAGAGCCAAAGAGCCAGCGAGCTAAAAAAAGTATGTATCACGACCTTTTAACGAAAATTAAAAATGCCGAGCACGCCAAGAAAGAAGGGCTTACCGTCCCTTTTTCGAAGTTTGATTTTGCGGTTGCGAAGATCCTCGTGCAGGCGGGATATCTTGGTGACGCCCAAAAGAAAACTGCCGGTCGCCATGAGAACATCGAAATAAAATTGCCCAGAGGGAAGAACGGGCGCGTCATAACCGGATTTAAGATCGTAAGCAAGCCGAGCCGGAGAATATACGTGAAATCTCAGAATTTGAGGCTTGTGAAGCAGGGCTACGGCATCGCGGTCATTTCAACTTCAAGCGGAGTGATGACCAATAAAGAAGCAAGAAAGGCGAAAGTCGGCGGAGAATATCTTCTCGAGATATGGTAAAACAACAAGTTCTTCGGCTCTATGGTTCATGGGCTCATAAGCCGATCGGAATCCAAAACGATCCGCTTACGAGCTTGAGAGCCAACGAGCTTACGAGCTAACTAATCTTTATGTCACGTTTAGCAAAAAAATCAATCGCAGTACCGCAAGGAGTAACCGTGAAACACGACGGGCAGGTTTTGCGTGTGAAGGGCGCGAAGGGAGAGCTCGCGGTGCGTACGGTCGGCGTGGAGGTGAAGGTAGAGGAGGGAAAAGTATGGGTGAGTGAAGACAAGAAGGGCGAGGCGACGCCCCTAACGGGCACGATATGGTCGCTCGTAAAAAATGCGATACAAGGAGTGGCGGAAGGATTTTTGAAGATATTGGAGATTGAGGGAGTCGGATACCGCGCGGTGCTTGAAGGAAAAGAACTGGTGCTTTTCCTCGGGTACGCACAGCCCGTGCGGATGAAAATGCCCGAAGGAGTTGCGGTAAAGATCGAAAAAAACGCGATCGAAATTTCGGGGATCGATAAAGATCTCGTCGGGCGCGTTGCCGCGAACATCCGGGCGCTCAAGAAGCCCGAACCGTATAAAGGCAAAGGGATACACTATCGCGGCGAGGTCATTCGAAGAAAAGTCGGTAAAAAAGCGGGAGCCACGACGGGAGCGGCGTAATGTTAAGTTAAGAAGACAAGCAGTTGAGAAATCAAATCCATGAATCCAAGAAAAAAGTTAAATACAAAAAGAGCGCGGCGAATCATAAGAAACAGGGCCAGGGTGTTCGGCACGGCGAAACGGCCGAGACTCGCTGTTTCACGAAGTAACCGGTTTATGTACGCCCAGTTGATCGACGACGAGAAGGCGCATACGCTTGCTCATGCTTCAAGCAGGGAACTTACGGAACGCGTGTCCAAATCCGATGCCGCAAAAAAAGTGGGCGGCTTGCTCGCAAAACGCGCCATGGAGCGCGGCGTTAAGGAAGTTGTGTTTGATAGGCGGGAATATCGTTATCACGGTCGTGTGCGCGCCCTTGCCGAGGGCGTGCGTTCAGCGGGAATAAAGATATAAAAACATGATGCGACGTCCCGATAAAATCGTAAAAAAAGAAGAATTCAAAGAGAAGGTGCTTGATTTGAGCAGGGTGACGCGCGTGGTCGCGGGTGGCAAGCGTTTTCGTTTCCGCTGCACGCTCGTTCTCGGAGACGAGAAGGGGAGGGTCGGCATCGGCGTGGCCAAAGGCCTCGATGTCCAGCAATCGATCGCGAAGGCAAAGACCGCGGCAAAGAAAAATATCATAAGGATCAGTCTTAAGGAAGGGAGGACGATTGCCCACGAAGTGTACGCCAAATACAGCGCGGCAAAGGTATTGATCAAGCCCGCAAGAGTAGGGCATGGTCTCCGCGCGGGAGGCGCTGTGCGTTCGGTGCTTGCGCTCGCGGGCGTGAAAGACGCGACCTCGAAATGCCTGGGCCGGACCCCCAATAAGCTCACGAACGCGCTTGCGACGCTTGAGGCGTTGAGGAATTTAAGAAACACTACATCAGCATAAATACCTCCATGCAATTACACGAACTCAAAAATACCAAAAAAGAAAGAATACACAAGCGCATCGGACGCGGAGGAAAGCGGGGAAGCTATTCGGGCCGCGGCGTAAAAGGCCAGCACTCGCGCGCCGGAAGAAGGCTTCGTCCGGCGGAACGGGACCTTATTATGCGTCTGCCGAAGCGGAGAGGGTTTGCGAACAAGGAAAAAAGAGACAAAGAAATGGTCTTTAATCTGGGCGATCTTTCGCTCTCGCTTAAGGCGCACGCGAATGCAAAGTCGCCGGTAACTCTTACTATCGCGTTTTTGAAAGAGGCGGAGCTTGTGCCCATGAACTATCGGGGCGGAGTAAAGATTTTGGGTATGGGCGAGGTCCAGGTGCCGGTCGTGGTCGACGGGCTCAAGATTTCGAAAAGCGCCC
>JBGPES010000028.1:0-8344 GCA_041482935.1 Minisyncoccia bacterium
ATCTCCGTCGGTGCTCGAACGCGAATCGGTGAACACACCGCTCCACACGGGCCTTAAAGCGATCGACGCCATGATCCCCATCGGCCGGGGCCAGCGCGAACTTATCATCGGCGACCGGCAAGTGGGAAAAACAGCTGTTGCGCTCGACGCGATCCTCAACCAACTGCACGACAAAGGACACCGCACGCCGATCTGCATTTATGTCGCCATCGGACAAAAAGAATCGAAGATCGTAAAAATCTCGGAAACGCTCAAAAAATTCGATGCGCTGAAATACACCATCATCGTCTCCGCGCCCGCCTCGTCCCCCGCCGCGATGTGGTACTTGGCGCCTTATGCCGGTTGCGCGATCGGAGAATATTTTCGGGACAAAGGTCAGGACGCGCTTGTCGTATATGACGATCTTTCAAAGCACGCGTGGGCATACCGGCAGATCTCGCTCCTTTTGCGCCGTCCGCCCGGCCGCGAAGCGTACCCGGGCGATATCTTCTATCTTCACTCCCGCCTCTTGGAGCGCGCGGCGAAGCTTTCCAAAGAAAAAGGCGGTGGTTCGCTTACGGCGCTTCCGATCGTCGAAACCCAGCTCGGCGACGTAACGGCATATATCCCGACAAATATTATCTCCATTACGGATGGTCAGATTTATCTCGAATCCGACTTGTTCTATCAGGGACTTCGACCGGCCCTGAATGTCGGTATCTCGGTGTCGCGCGTGGGATCGGCTGCGCAAACCAAGGCCATGAAAAAAGTCGCCGGCAAATTGCGGCTTGCGCACGCACAATTCCGCGAACTGCAGGCGTTCGCTCAATTCGCGACGGATGTCGATGAAGGGACGAGAAAGCGCATTCTCCAGGGGCAGAAGATTAACGAGGTGTTAAAGCAGGACGACTTGGCGCCCATACCTTTTGAAAAACAAGTGTGTATCTTTTACGCGGTCTTGAACAACTACTTTGAAAGCGTAGCAGTAGAGGACATTAAAAAAACCGAGGCGGATCTTATGGAATATCTCGTGCATCTCCACGAGGAAGATATCCTAAAGCCTATTCGCGAAACCGGAGAGCTCAAGGAAGAGGTCGAGACAAAACTAAAATCCGCGGTCGCGAGATTTTTGGAAAAGTGACGCCGCAAAACGGCGTCATCCTCGCGGAAGCGGGGAGCTCGTCATAAATAGAGATTCCCGCTTCCGCGGGAATGACAATGTAAAAACAACATGGAATCCGGGCAAAGCCTCAAACGGCGCATGACGAGCGTCAAAAATATCGGGCAAATCACGAAAGCGATGGAGCTTGTCGCGGCGACCAAGATGCGCCGCAGCCAGGAGCTTGCGCTTACCTCGCGCCCCTATTCGTATACCGCGCTCGAGCTTCTGGGAATCCTCTCGAAACTTGAGAATGTGCCGTTGCCCGAGATACTCCGCAAGCGCACGGCAAAAAAAATTGCTTTCCTTCTCGTCGCCTCAGACAAAGGGCTTGCCGGGTCTTTCAATGGCGCGGTACTCCGAAAATTCGAGGGTTTTGTAAATGAGAATACTATCGACCTCCGCGATCCGAAATATTCTTTCGTCGCCATCGGACAAAAAGCAAAAAACTATCTTGAACGGCGGAATATGCGCGTTATAAAATCGTTTAACCGCGTCGGCGACTTCACGAAGATCGAGGAGGTGAATCCCATTTCCGAGTTTCTCATCTCCGGATATCTGCATCATGATTTTGACCAGGTAACCGCGTTTTTCACCACATTTGTCACGGCGCTGAGGCAAGACGCGGTCGTCCGTGAATTTTTGCCGATCGATTATGAGGCCATAAAACAGTCGATCGAAGAAACCATCCCGCGCGCGGGAAGATATTCGGAGTACGCAAAATCGGAATCATTTCTCGGGAGAGAAAACAAGGAATACTTAATCGAACCGTCGGCCAAGGAAGTGCTTGAGAAGCTTGCGCCCCAACTTTTAAAAATACGGCTCTATCATTTGGTCCTCGAGGCGAACGCTGCGGAACATTCGGCGCGGCGGATGGCGATGAAAAACGCGTCCGATAATGCGGGCGAGCTTTCCGAAAAACTCACGATGGTCTATAATAAATCGCGCCAGGCATCGATCACGAATCAAATTATTGAGGTAACGTCGGGCGCTCAAGCAACATAAATATCATGGCAACTAAAACAGGAAAAACGACCGCGCGCAAAGTGGTCAGCCCCGGCGGAGGCCGGCCTGCCTGCCGGTAGGCAGGGGTCCATGCTTCCTAATATAAATTAATTTAAAGCATGGATCCTCGCCTCCGCGAGGATGACAACGAATAAAATGAACAAAGGTAGAATCACGCAAATCATCGGGCCGGTCGTTGACGTCGATTTCGGCGAATCGAACACCCTGCCGCCGATCTATAACGCGCTTAAGATCAAACTTGGCGACCACGAGATCATCGCCGAGGTCGTAAAGCACCTGGAACCGGGCAAGGTCCGTGCGATATCTCTCGCTCCCACCGACGGCTTGAACCGCGGGGCCGTTGCGGAGGACACGGGAAAAATGATCGAAGTACCCGTTGGCGGCGAAACCCTCGGCAATATTTTCGACGTTTTGGGGCGTCCGCTTACGATCCCCAAAAAACCGTTCAAGAAATATTTACCGATCCATCGCTCTGCGCCAAAATTCACCGAACAATCCACAAAAACGGAGGTATTCGAAACCGGCATTAAGGTCATCGATCTCATTTGTCCTTTTATCAAAGGCGGAAAAGTGGGGCTCTTCGGCGGAGCGGGCGTGGGAAAAACGGTATTGCTCCAGGAATTAATCCGCAACGTCGCCGAGGTCGGCGGCGGAGTATCGGTATTCGCCGGCGTCGGCGAACGTACGCGCGAAGGAAACGATCTCTACCACGAAATGAAAGCATCGGGCGTGATCGACAAAACCGCGCTCGTTTTCGGCCAGATGAATGAAGTGCCCGGCGCTCGCGCTCGCGTGGCGCTCTCGGCACTCACGATGGCGGAATATTTCCGCGATGAAGAAGGAAAAAATATCCTGCTTTTCATCGATAACATTTTTCGCTATTCACAGGCCGGTTCCGAGGTCTCAACCCTCCTCGGTCGCATGCCCTCAGCTGTAGGCTACCAGCCGACACTTGCCTCCGAAATGGCGGAACTCCAGGAACGCATTACATCGACCAAGAAGGGCTCTATTACCTCCGTACAGGCGATTTACGTGCCTGCGGACGATATTACGGACCCCGCCCCGGCTACGACCTTCAGCCACCTGGATTCAACAATCGTGCTCTCGAGGGCTTTGACCGAAATCGGCATTTACCCGGCGGTCGACCCATTGGCTTCGAATTCGAGTGCTCTGGATCCGAAGATCGTGGGGCATGAACACTATGAAACCGCGCGCGATGTACAGAAAACGCTCCAGCGTTATAAAGAACTCCAAGATATAATTGCAATTTTAGGAATTGAGGAATTGTCCGAAACCGACCGCCAAACCGTGAACCGCGCCCGGAAAATTCAGCGCTTCCTTTCCCAGCCATTCTTCGTCGCCGAAGCCTTTACGGGCCGCGCAGGAAAATACGTCACGCTCAAAGACACCATCAAAAGCTTCCGCGAAATTCTTGAGGGCAAACACGATGACAAATCGGAAGAAAATTTCTATCTCAAGGGCAATATCGAAGATATTAATAATTGATATTAGCGCGCTTGCGCTCGCGATATTAATTGATAGTATTGATTTCCGATTAATATCTATTTATCTCCCAACATCAATTAGTATCTAAATATATTTATGAAACTCGACGTATACTCATTGCAAAAAGTGCTTTTCCGCGGCGAGGCGTCTTCGGTGAACTGCCAAACGGCGAACGGTGAGATCACGATCATGGATCACCACCGGCCGCTCATCTCCATACTTAAAAAGGGCGTTCTGAAAATCCTTGACAAAGCCGGAAAAGAGGCGTACATTAACGTGAGTTCCGGATTTTTGGAGATCAGGTCGGGAAACGAAGCGCGGTTCCTCGTAGAAGAACAGCGTTAAACGAACCCAATGGAAAGACCTCAAACTCTTGAATCGGAGGAAAACAAAAAAATGGAAAAAATCGTTTCGGTCGAAGCATCGAGAAAATCAGGTGAGCATTACGAGGCCGATGCTTTTATTGGATGGTGTTTTGACGCCGGGTTTTCCGGCCAGCTTGCGGCGCTGAAAGAAACGCGGGGATTCAAACGCCCTGATGTGGTTAGTTGGGCGGGCGGAGCAAAAGATCTCGCTTCCCCTGTCGCCGCCGAACGGGAAGCGCAATTGGACCAGATCAAAAAGTCGATCGCTCTTCATAAAACAAAGCGCGTGGTTCTCATGGTACACATGGATTGCGGCGCTTACGGCGGATCGAAGAACTTCGGCAACAATCGCAAGACCGAACAAGAACACCTTATTTCCCAATTGAACGTTGCCGAGCAGATTGTGAAAAGATATTTCCCCGGGATCGAGGTGGAAAAGGTGATCGCCGATTTCGACGGCATCTATCGCGTATAATCCTCCCCTTCTTCCAACGCCTATGCCGGTTCACTGCGAACCGGTTTTTTATTGCCCGTATAAAACTGCGGGCGGAAGCCCGTAGAGATTCACTGCCCATAAAAATTTGCAGCCGCCCGGCGTGTTTTTCCCGCCATTAGTCCTTTCGGCTATGGCAAGAAAAACTTTCACGCCGGGCGGCCCTTTGGTATAATAAACACATAGATGAACCTGAACCTTTCGAGAATTTTTACGCGGGAAGAGCCGGTCGCGGGACTTGAAATCGGCGAGAAATTTCTTCGCCTTACACTTCTTGAATCGGACTCAAAAACCTCTGCCGTAAAGGTGGGGTTTTTTGTCGAGGAACCCGTTCCCGACGGCATCATCGTGAATGGCGCGGTGAGCGACGAACAAGGATTCGTGACTGCGCTTCAGAGTTTGATGAAAAAGATACCCGGCAAAGTACGGTATGTCATCGCCTCCATCCCCCCGGACCTCGTCTATGCAAAAATCTTTTCATTTCCGAAAACGCTCGAGGGGGCGAAGCTCGAAGAATCGATGAAGCTCACCGTGGGATTCCAGCTTCCGATGAAACCGGAAGACGTTTACCTCGACTGGGAAAAGATCGATTCCGACGAACAAAATGAAATTTTTCTCGCGGCCGCTCCGAAGTCGGCGATAGATACTTACCTGCGGGCCTTGCAAGGTGCCAATCTCAATCCCATCGCAATCGAATCGCACCCCCTGAGCTTCCTCAGAGTCATCGATCTCCCGGAAAAGGACGCTGTTTTAATAAAGATGCTCTACAAAAACAGCGCCGCCGTGTTCATCGCGAAACACAGGGTACTTCACTTCAGCCGTGCCCTTCCCGGAGAGTTCGTGCCCGTACAAAAGGTAGACGAGGAAGCGAGGAAGATAAAAGATTTTTATGAGTCGGGAGACGGACCGGTAGTCAGGATGATCGACTTCGACTCGGCCTCCGTATTGCCCCAATATAATAATTACTCCGAGCTCAAAACACCCGCGTCTTCATGGATGATAAGTTTCGGCTCCGCGTTGCGCGGACTCGCCTCAAGATCAGACGATACGCGGGTAAGCCTTATGCCGGTCGGCACCGAAGCTGCATATGAATACCATAAGGCGATTATTTTCTCGGAATTCATATCGAACCTCACCGTAGGCATATCGGTTTTCTTTGTGGCCGCATTTGCCGGTGCCTGGCTATGGATGAATTCGATCCAGCAAAACACGCTGCATCAGCTCGAAAATCTAAGTTCCTTGCCGGCCCCCTCGGATGCGGTAGCGCTCGAAACCAAGGGGGGCGAACTGAATGCGCTTGTCGCCGTACTGAAACAGGCAAATACGAATATTCCGACCTGGAGCGTTGTTATGAATCAGGTGCATTCGCTTGCAATGCCGGGAATAACCGTCATGAATTTTTCATTACCGGCAGTTGCGGGCCAAGGAAACATAACCGCCACGGCGCGCGACCGAAACGCCCTCGATGCTTTTAAAAGGGCTTTTAGCGACTCCGATTTCATAACCAATGCGAGTTTCTCGAAAACGGACCTGGCTCAAACCGTGAACCTTCCCGTCTCTGTCGTGTTTAGCATAAAAAATCCCGAGAAACTGTTCCCCGCGCCCGTTAACTAGAATTCTTAACACCACTCATATGTTCGATAAAAAAAATTCGACTCGAATTATTTTGAAAAACCTGGGGCTGGGTATTCTTGCCGTGGGCGTCACGATCTTAGCCGTCTTTTTCATGAGCCGTGAGATCACGAAACTATCCGGCTCCTTGGTGGAAAAAAAAGCGGCGGCGATCTCGCTTTCCAAGCGGAGCGAAGAAGTCGCGGCCCTGCGATCACAGCTTGCACAAGTAGGAGACAACGCCTCAAGACTCGGCTCGGCGCTCCCGCCGGATGACAATATTTCGGGATTTCTTTCCACGCTGGATACTCTCGCACAACAAGATTCGCTCGCGCAGACGGTAAAAGTGGGAACCGCGACGCCCACCTCCATAAGCCGGGACGGCATTACCCTTTCGCAAGTCGATTATTCGATAACCCTGAACGGCACGATTATAACGCTCATCAAATACCTGAAAGATTTCGAGGCGCTGCCATATTTTTCCGCCATAACATCGATCTCCATAAACGCGCCTCTGGGATGGGACGGCAATTCTTCGATTATTATGCAAGCGCAATTATACACGAAGCAAGGCGCTCTTTGAGAAAGCTCTACGGCTCGTGGGCAAACACAAACGACATGAATAAAATTCTTAACAAGTTAAAAAATATAAAGCCGAAACAGCTCGTGTATCCGTCGATCGTAGGCATCGTCGTTGCCCTCGTCGCATTTGTCTTTGTCCTCTCCGCCCGATTTCTCGCCATGAATATCGACAAATCTCTCGTGGTTGACGAACAATCCGCTACATCCGGTTTCGTGAGCATCGATCTTGCGGGATATGCCGCAGTGGCGAAGAAAATAGGAATCAATCCCAATGAACCGGGGGCTCCCCCGCCAGCAAGCGCTCCGGCAACCGTTTCACCAAGTCTTATTGATCTTTCGAAGACGCTCGCGGCAACCAGCACGAAGAAATAGCGATAAGACAGCTGGGAAGCCAAGAAGGCTCGAAGCTAAGAAACGCAGAAGCTCCAAAGCCGGTTTTTGCTTCCCGACTTCTCAGCTTCCTGGCTTCTTAGCTATTAGAGCTATTGCGTTATCTCCGTCCACGTCGTCGTCGCAATCTGGCCATAGGTCGAGGTATCGAATATGACCTGGACGCCTACAATTCTTATATTCGCTCCCACTTGTCCGGTAGAAGTTATCGCCTTAGGGGCACTCGTGGTACCCGTCGAGGTGCTCACGACAACCTGCGCGCATCCGGTTCCGAGGGCGCAACCGTTCGTCGCAAAATCAATCGAGTAGCAATTGCTGGACGTGGCCGAGGTACAACCGTAGGTTTTATTTCTCGCAATCCGCTCCAGCGCGTCCCGCGCGCCTCCTTCGGCGTACTGAAGCGCCTGGGCGGAATTATTATCCCCCGCCGAAATCAAATTTTCGGTAAAACTCAAAGTTGTAATACCGACCGCAACCGCCACAATGAGAATCATGAGCGCGAGAATGATCGGGAGGGAAGCGATGCCGCGACGCAGCTCCTTAGCAAAAATCCGCTCTTTAGCTCTGTAGCTCTTCGGCTCTTTGGCGGATGCTCTGCTCTTCATATATTTCTATTCTAGCATTTTTCATATCACAACGGATCAAAAGAGCTATTAAGCTCATCAACTAAAGATAAATTATTTATAAAGTCGTGATTGACAACCCCGGTTGTCGCTCTATACTGAAAATATGAAAAACTTACCATTAAAAAATCAGTCTCTCAAATCAATCGCGAAGACAGATCTAGCGGAGCTCCTGAAGGATCAAACAATAGTAGTAACGGAGCTCTTCAGAGAACAAACCACGGTGATTCTGGATGCAGTGGACGAAAGACTTGATGAAAAACTTTTACCCATAGATAAACGACTGAAAAAAGTGGAAGAAAAAATCGATCCGATGATGACCGGTATCGATAAGATCATGAAAGAACTCCAAACCCATAGGGATGAAGACCGAATCGGCGGTAGACAGCTTCGCCGCCATGAAGATCGCATCGACAACCACGAATCGCGCATCAAAACTCTGGAGCGCGCCTAGAACCCAGCCCGTAAGCTAATTCTTTAAAACGAAAAAGGCTTGCGAGCTTTATGGGCTATCGAGCTTTTTTGAACTAATTCCTCAACGCCGTCGTCGTAATTTTCTCCTCCGAATACTGCTCGTCCGGGTCCGTGCCGTTATAACTCATTTTAAGAT
>JBGPES010000029.1:0-8133 GCA_041482935.1 Minisyncoccia bacterium
ATCCCACCTTTGTCCTTTGGTGGAAAGTTCGGCTCTTTCAGGTAGGAGATCCTGCCACAGTACTCTGGGCCGCATTCGTAAATCTCTATCTACGCGTCTTTATCCGCCGTATTCCATGATCCGAGGATCGAATCGGCGTCGGCTGCATAGACCAGCGAAGTGACCAACATGACTGCGAGCAGTGTGGGCCAGGCAGTCATCATGCGCATCATTGTTTACTCCTCTAGCGAACCCGAAGGGCTGAACAACGCGAAGACGCGAAGGCCTGTGCGGCTGGCACTTCACGTTTCGAGAGCAGCGTGCTTCAGGGTGTTTCGGGGTTTGCAGACGGATAAGCACGGCCCCGTCCCGAAGGTTGTGTGCCCCTGTCAGAAGGGGAGGGCGGGGCCATCCAGATTGGTATCAGCGGCTCGAATCAAGTCTCCCGGACAACTCTGAGCTCGCATCCGGTGCCTGAAGCAGCGTTTCGATGATCTCGTAGGCGAGCCTGAATGAGGTTTCCTGCGCCTTGTCTTTTATCTCCAAGAGCGCGTCCAGGTGTTCGTAATGCACCGTGACGACGGTATCCTTCGTAATGAGGAAATCGATTTCGGTCCTGCGGGAAGTTTCCTCCTTCGGGTCGTAGACGGGGAAGTAATAAATAAGATAGAGATAGTTATCGTATGCCTCGACCCTCGACCGCGCGGAGGGCCCTCTCAATTCCTCGAGGATCACCGGATGGATATGGAATTTTTTCTGCAGCCAGTCGAGGTCTTTCTGGGCCGGACGCGGAACGTCAATCCATCGCGCACCCTTTTTTGTTTTGGTGATAGAGACCTGCGAAGCGGGTCTTGTCGTTGTAGGCATGAAATAATTATAACTTACGTTGGCGGGGGAGCAAAATAAATCTCCACATCAAAAGTTTTGAGTCTGGAGATAAAAAACAGGCCCCGTCACAAATGCGTGACAGGGCCTCTTCGACTCACGGTGGCTTATGCCGCCACGGGTCGGATGGTGTTTTCCTCAATGCGGAGGTGGTATGCGGGCTTGACCGGAAGCGCTGCATCGCCCACTTTGTTCTTCCACTCATCCCTTTGCCAAACCATTACCGGTTTGCCATCGGCGCCGAAGAACGGCGCACGCTCCTCAAAGTTGATGCTCATGGCTCGCTCACCGGGAACAGCCTTTCCGTCCTTGAAGAGCGGATTGGAGTATGCCCGCACGCGCCACATAGCATTCTTGCAGATTTCCTCGAGCGCGAGCATCCTCAGGTCGTGGTCCATGACGATCTGGTCGTCTTCGGATTCGGACGCCATTGATTGCTCCACGTATTCGCTTCGGACGAAAGCAAATCGCACGATGTAATAGCCCCTGTTGGGGTCGTGGTAGATCCCATTCGAGCCGCCGCGTTCCTCGGTAAACGCATAGACCATCTCGTATCCGGCTGTCGTGAGGTCGTCGAGAAATTTCACGAGGGAACAATTCTTGGTCGGCTGAACGAACATGATCCCTTCGCCACCAGCGGAGCTCGTGACTTTCCGCCCCGAAGCTTTTCTCGAGAGATTCCTTACCGCGAGCGGTATGGCATCCTCGTTCGCAAAACGGAACTGCAGTGCAATCAGACGTGCGGTTGAATCAATCAAGACCATACTGGTCTCCTTCTGGAGCTAGCGCTCCAACATCAGATTTTACTTCTTTACAAATGGCCTGTTAAAACAGATCCCATACTGTGGGCATTATAGCATATATAAAGCATTTTCGTCAAGGTTAAGAAAAGTGAGGAATAACAACGATACAACGATCATATATATCGGGAAGCGGAGGGTTTCCGTTGCGCCGATTTAAAGGGAGCCTAGGAGGCGCAACAGAAAACCGTAGCCATTGGCACTCCCTTGACACGATTGCCAATCGCGCTATACTTTCCCTAAGATGAACGGGAGAATGGCGCAAATCTTAGAGGCCGCAATCGAGGGATTTATCGACACCGGCGAGCCCGTGAGTTCGAGCTGGCTTTTTAAGCATTACGATTTCGGCATCAAGCCCGCGATGATCCGATTCGAGCTTGAGAAACTTTCTGATGAAGGATTTCTGGAGCAGCCGCACCATTCGGCCGGCAGGATCCCGAGCGACAGGGGATACGAATTTTTCGCGGAGCGGGCTTCCGAAAAAGAGAATGCAAGGGGCGAGGCGAGTGGTTCTTATAAAAAAGTACGGAGCTTGCTTTCGCGGCAGGCATTGCCGGAATTGGCCGGAGAAGTGTCGAAGCAGCTCGGGCTTTTGAGCGTCGTCGATGATCTCGCGAACAGCGTATTCTACAAAGAAGGGCTTTCCGAGCTGGTTGAGAGTTTTGAATGGGATACGCAGGAAGACATAAAATCGATTATTAGGGACTTTGTCGAGATCGACGAACGTTTAAATCGGATCGCGAAAACGGCGAGAAAACTAAATGGAGATCCGCAGGTGTTCATCGGAAAGAAAAGCCCGATCACGAGAAGCGAACATCTTTCGGTCGTGATGGGCAACTATGAGATGGACGGCGACCGCGTACTGCTCCTTGCGATCGGCCCGAAGCGTATGGATTACCGAAAAACATTGAGGGTATTCAAGAATTTATGATAATGCAAAGTCGATAATTATTTTGTCATTCCCGCGGAGGCGGGAATCCACGCTCCCAAGGATTCTTTGGAAGCATGGACCCCGGCCTCCGCCGGGGCGACACAAAAAGCAATGCCTGAAGAAAATCAAAACAACAATCAAAAAAGCGAGCTCGATGAGGTGAAAGAAAAACTTGCGGCGGCGGAGCGCCAGCGCGACGAATATTTGAGCGGCTGGCAGCGCGCGAAAGCGGACTTCGTCAATTACAAGAAGGACGAGATGAAGCATCTTCAGGAGATCGCTCAATATGGGAACGAGGAACTGATGAAAGATCTGGTTTCGGTGCTCGACAATTTCGATCTCGGGCTGCGCGCCATGGAGAAAGCCGGACCTGTGGAAAAAGGCGTGTACATGATCCGTTCGCAAATCGAGGATATTTTGAAACGGAAGGGTTTGCAGCGGGTAAGCGTGAAGGTGGGGGACGGGTTCGATCCCTCGATTGCGGAAGCGGTGGCGATGGCAGAATCGGACAAGCCGCCGGGAACCATTCTTGAAGAGATTGAGCCAGGCTACAAATTGTATGATAAAATCATAAGGCCAGCGAGAGTGAAAGTGGCTAAATGAAATTTAGCCATCCTGAGCCAGCAGGCGAAGGATCCCATGGAGATTCCTCGCTACGCTCGGAATGACAACAATAAAAATCATAAAAATATGGAAAAGGAAAAAATTTTAGCAATAGGTGCGACGACAATTATATTGAGTTCGGTATTACATCGAGAGGATCATATAGACCTGAAGTCGCCGACCTTACAGATACTATCTACCAATCAGATTGCTTTGTCGGGAAGAACGTTTGCGGTATATGCAAATTATTGAACATAAATAATATTAAATAAAAACCATGCCAAAAACGACTAAATGATTTGAGGATCATTTAGTCGTTCCCGCGAAAGCGGGGATCCAGATGAAATAAATTATATAAACAAACACTATGAGTAAAATAATCGGTATCGATCTGGGAACAACGAATTCGGCGGTTGCCGTGATGCAGGGCGGCGAGCCGCAGATTTTGGAAAACGCCGAGGGCAACCGGACGACGCCGTCGATCGTCGCGGCATCGAAATCGAATGAGCGTCTTGTGGGGTTGCTCGCGAAGCGCCAGTCCATCACCAACCCCAAGAACACCGTCTTTTCTGTGAAGCGATTGATCGGCAGGAAATTCAGCGATCCTGAGGTTCAGCGGGACAAAGCCTGGTTGCCTTATGAAATGAAAGCAAGCGCCTCGGGCGGCGTGGAGGTGAAGATCGGCGACAAATGGTATTCGCCGGAGGAAGTTTCCTCTTTTATCCTTGCGAAGCTTAAGGCGGATGCGGAAGCGAAGCTCGGTGAGAAAGTGGAGGAAGCGGTAATCACCGTGCCCGCGTACTTCGACGATTCCCAGCGGCAGGCGACGAAAAACGCCGGAGAAATCGCGGGATTGAAGGTAAAAAGAATCTTGAACGAGCCGACGGCTGCGGCTTTGGCCTACGGCATGAACAAGCAGAAGAACGAAAAGATCGTCGTCTACGATTTCGGCGGCGGTACATTCGATATTTCCGTGCTCGAAGTGGGCGACGACACGGTTGAGGTAAAGTCCACCGGCGGCGACACGCATTTGGGCGGCGATGATTTCGACAAGAGGATTCTTGAGTATCTCGTTGCCGAATACAAAAAGCAGGAAGGCGTCGATCTTTCGAAAGATCCGCTTGCTTTGCAGAGGCTCAAGGAATCTGCGGAACGGGCGAAGCACGAACTCTCGACCGCGCTTGAGACGGAACTTAACCTTCCCTACGTAACTTCCGATGCCTCCGGCCCGAAGCACTTTTTGATGAAACTCACGCGCGCGAAACTCGAGAGTTTGGTCAAAGATTATATCGATCACTCGATCGAACTTACGAAAGAGACGGTTACCGCTCCGGCTCCGAAGGGTGCGGGGTTCAAGCTTTCAGATATCAACGAAGTGGTGCTCGTGGGCGGACAAACGAGGATGCCCGCGATGGCCGATGCCGTGAAGAATCTATTCGGCAAAGAACCGCATAAAGGAATCAATCCGGATGAGGTTGTGGCGTTGGGGGCCGCGGTGCAGGCCGGAATTCTTCAGGGCGACGTGAAGGATATTCTTTTACTCGACGTGACGCCGCTATCACTCAGCATCGAAACGATGGGAGGAGTGGCAACCCCGATGATCCAGAAGAACACCACGGTGCCCACCGCGAAAACGCAAATTTTCTCGACTGCGGCCGATAATCAGACCTCGGTTGAGGTGCGCGTGACGCAGGGCGAGCGGCCGATGGCGGCGGACAACAAGACGCTCGCGCGCTTTATTCTGGACGGCATTCCTCCTTCGCCGCGCGGTTTGCCGCAGATCGAAGTTACGTTCGATATCGACGCGAACGGAATTTTGAACGTCTCCGCGAAGGACAAGGCAAGCGGCAAGTCCCAGTCGGTGAAGATCGAGGCGTCAACCAATCTTTCCAAAGACGAAATCGAGAAATTGAAGAAAGAAGCCGTTGAGCACGCCGCGGAGGATCTGAAGAAAAAAGAATTGGTGGAAACGAAGAATCAGGCCGAAGCCACGGTGTACCTCGCGGAGAAGTCGCTCAAAGATGCCGGAGACAAGATTCCCGCGGATGTGAAGGCCGCGATCAACGAAAAGCTCGAAGCGCTCAAAAAGGTGAAAGAAGGAGAGAATTTGGAGGAGATCAAGTCCGCCTTGGCCAACCTCT
Organism: Minisyncoccia bacterium; assembly: GCA_041482935.1. GTDB lineage: Bacteria > Patescibacteriota > Minisyncoccia > UBA6257 > 2-01-FULL-56-20 > DATLTV01. The sequence goes on from JBGPES010000029.1 coordinate 5,340, forward strand.
CCGCCGAGATTCAAAAAATAGGACAATCGTTCTATAATAAAGGAGACAATAATAACAAAGACGACAACAATGCTGGAAGGCAAAATCCCGAGCCAGAATCTCATTAAGCAGGTTACCGTTGAGTCGACCACGTCGAACCCGACTTTTTATAAGCCGATTATTTTCGATGCCCTAGCGGCGCTCTCCGCCCTCGTCGCCGGATATGCGTATAGCCGATATCTTGCGGGCACGATGAGCATTTCACTGCTTCTTCTTGCCATCGGAATGTATGCGACGTTTTTCACGCTGCAGGTATTTTTTGTGCAGGAGCTCGGTCATCGCGCTACCGCGTTCCTGGTCGATGTCTTGGCGTTCTCCGCGTTTTTCTATCGTACCGATATCATATACCTCGGAATAGCCGCGGCGATCCTCTTCGTATTTTCTTTTTGGGGAGCGATTCTCGGGAAAATGCATCTGGATAACGGCTTGGAAATAAAATTCTTTAAGACGGCCGTGGCGATACTAAAAAAATTCACGAGCGGGATGGTATTGGTTCTCATTATTCTCTATCTGCCCCAGGTAAGCGGAAGCAATTTTTTCGTTTCCAAGCAGAACTTCCAATCGTTCTTCAGCTGGCTCGGCGGTTCGGTCAGTAATTTTTATCCCAGCTTGCATCTCGACACAACTTTCGTAACGTTCACGGAGGATATCGCGCGCCTTCAACTTGGGAACAATCCGGATTTTGCAAACCTGAGCGCCGCGAACCAGGCGACGGACATAACCCAGGTCGGGATACAGGTTGCAAAGGCGATAGAAAATAATATGGGCGGGCCTATTGCCGCCGATACTTCCATGAGCGACGTGTCTTATAACTTTATCTTGGGCCAGATGGGAAGCTTGAAAGACCATTTCCAAAACTGGTTTCTCGCGGTCTGGGCGATTCTTGTGTTCCTTGTCGTCCGGAGTTTCGGCATAATTTTCTATTACCTCGTATCTTTTCTCGCTTTCATCGTGTACCAAATATTCCTCGCGGCGGGTTTCGTGCACATCGTGGGTGAATCGCGGACGCACGAGGTGATCGTATATTAAAACATGCCAAAAGATTATTACTACATTTTAGGGGTAGACAAGAATGCTTCCGAGGAGGACATCAAAAAGGCGTACCGAAAGCTTGCGCACCAGCATCATCCCGATAAGGCGGGGGGCGACGAGAGTAAATTCAAAGAGATTAATGAAGCCTATCAGGTCCTCTCCGATAAAACGAAGCGCGCGCAGTACGATCATTTCGGCACGGCGGAACCTATGGGTGGGTTCAATTGGCAAAGCGCGCAAGGGCCGTTTGGCGCGGGCCAGAATCCTTTCGGGCAGGGCCAGGACGGGTACGGGTTCGGCTTCGATTCCCAGAATATGGGAGATTTAGGGGATATATTCGAAACGTTTTTTGAAGGATTGGGCGTTAAGCCCCGAAGGCGCACGTACGAGCGGGGATCCGATCTTGAAGTGATGGAGAACATTACGCTTGAAGAGGCATTCCGCGGCGTCGCGAAAAAAATAAAAATAGAAACCTTCGTGCGTTGTGAAACGTGCAAAGGGCAGGGGGCGGATAACAAAGACGGATTTGCCACCTGTTCCGTTTGCGTCGGCAGAGGCGAAATAAAAGAGAACAAGAAAACGTTTTTCGGCAGTTTTTCGCAGGTGAGGACGTGCGAGAAATGTTCCGGAACGGGCCAGATTCCCAACAAGGTCTGCAATACGTGCAAAGGATTGGGCAGAACGATGGCGTTCCGTGAGATCAACATCGAGATCCTTCCCGGCATCGAAGACGATCAGCTTATTAAGGTAAGCGGCGGCGGCGAAGCGGGGGAGCGCGGCACTGCTTCCGGAGACCTCTATGTGCGTGTGAAGGTAAAACCGCACACCACGTTCGAACGGCGCGGCGCGGATATCATTGTGCGCAAGGAATTGAAAGTGTTTGATCTCTTGCTTGGCAAGAAGCTCGAAATTCCTACGATAAGCGGCGGAAAGATAAATGTGGAAATCCCCGCGCAGTTTAATTTACGAGACAACCTACGAATCCCCGGCGAAGGCATGCCCCATTTCGGCAATCGGCACCGTGGAGATCTCTTGGTGCACTTCATCGTCAAAGCGCCAAAAAAATTGGGCGAGAAAGCGAAAAAAGTTTTGGAAGAATTGGAAGACAAGGAATTGTAATGTGAAAATTAATAATTGGGTAATTTTGTCATCCCCGCGGAGGCGGGCCTGCCTGCCGATAGGCAGGGATCCCTGTTTCCTGATAGACCTTAATTTTTAGTATCATGATACGGGATGCGATGACGAACTGCGCCTTGAGCTCGCCGACCTCTTTTCCTGGGTTTTTGCGATCTGCAACCGGATGAACATGAACCTGGTGGGGCACAAACATATCTATATCGACGAGCTTGTCTGGAAGCATTATCCCTATCAATGCAAAAAGTGCCACAGGAACGTCTGTTGCGGACGCTGCGGCGCGAAAGTGGGCGCATGAACAATCATGCGCCTTTTTTATTATTGCTTGCGCACGGGAGTGGACCTGCCTACCGGCAGGCAGGCGATCTTCGAACGATTTTGGTTTCAGGAAAATAAAAACCCTCGCTCTTCTCTGAACGAGGGGGGTCCTGCGCCTTACCGAACCTTGCCTAACGCTCTCAAAAGACCCAGGTCGTTGTGCAGACAACTCCTCACATATGCACAAAATTTCGGAAATTCACCAGGAAACGACAGTTCGACTTCGGACTTATCGAGAAGTCTGTATTTTGCTCGCCAGACGCCGTCTTTC
>JBGPES010000030.1:0-8012 GCA_041482935.1 Minisyncoccia bacterium
AAAAGCGGCCACAGGGCAGAAATAGTCGTGTGCGGATTCGAAGAAAGCAAGACCTCGATGCCGCGTTTTCTCGCGCGTAGAACGATGGCGCGCGCCGTTTCTTCGGTTATCGTTTCCGCGTGCACAATGAACCGCCGCGCGCCCGCCGCGATCCAGGGATCAAGATATTTTTCCGGATGCTCAACCATCAGATGCACCTCAAGATCAAGCTTCGATCGCAGATTCGCCCACTCGGTGGGATTTCTCCAGGACTTATTCGCCGTGAATACGCCGTCCGAAACATCAAGGTGCAGCCAGTCCCCTTTCTTCAAAAATTTTTCCGCCTGCGCGATTTTCTGCGAAGCGGATTTGAAATCCAGGCAGTTGATAACCGGAATTACTTCCATCCCGTTAGAAGCGGATCGCGATCAACGCGAACCTGAAAATTATTTTGTGGCGATGGTTATTCATAGATGCATATTCTTTTATATTTAGCAACGCGATCGCGGCTTCCAATGGGATCAATTTCGGATTCCATTATTCGATACGATCCCCCAAGCTCTCGATTGCCGAAATTTTGGTAAGCCTCCTCGTATAGCGCGATTCGCTCGCGAAGGGCGTGGAGAGGAATACCTGGAGCATCTTTACCGCTTCCGCTTCATCAATGAAATCGGCGGCCAAACTTAGCACGTTCACGTCGTCGTCGTGCCGCGCCTGATAGACGTGATCCGGCGACATCGGCAGGGCCGATCGGACGCCGGGAAATTTATTCGCAGCGATATCCACACCGAATCCCGAACCGCAGATCAAAATACCCCGCGAACCCTGGGGATCGTTGCTTACTTTCTTTCCGACTTCCTTCGCATAATCAGGGTAATCGTCTCCTTCCGTGTATTGCGTCGCACCCACGTCCGCGACCGTATAAGCCTTGTCCGTCAAAAATCTCTTGAGATATTCTTTTAACTTGAAGCCGCGGTGATCCGCGCCGATGTAGATGATCATTACTTTTTATTATAGCTTATTCAATTATTCCAGCTCGTCGGAATTCTCATCCTCAGCCATGGCGTCGAGCGGCGCATCGGGAGCAGCAGCCACCTCATCGCGAAAGACCTCCGGACGGCGAACCGTGCCCCGATCAATCTCTTTGTTCAATGGCTTTCCCGGTCCGCGGCGAGAATGGCCGGAAGGGATGGGCGCACCCATGCCCCATTTTTCTTCAGGCGTTTTAGCGCCGCGAATGTCTCGCTGCGCTTCGAGCCGCTCCTCAATCTCTTCAAATTCTTTACGCACCTCCGCCATCACCTTTCGGTCATCCTTTTCGGCCGGGCGAGTCTGTGGAGAAGAAAAAGAAACCCTCTTTTCCGTTTCTTTCGCGACAAGGTAATCCTCCAAAACTTTATATACCTTTCCGAGCACGCGCGCTTCTTCGAGCAATTCCTGAGGCGAGGCGGCTTCCCGCAACGCGGCGATTTTCTCCAAAATCGCCTCCTGCCCCTTTGGCGAAAGCCACGCGAAATTATCGAATGCGGACAAAAGCCCTTTGTTGAAATTGAAAGGGAAGCGCTTCAATTCGCTCTTGATGATATTCGGATTTTCGAATCCTTTTGGCATGAAAGTTACACAAGTTGCGATACTTTCTGCACATGTTTTACGAGCGTCGAAACGTACCCCGCTTCGTTGTCGTACCAGCTGAGCACCTTTACGAGATCGCCGTCGATCACTTTCGTGAAATCGAGTGAAACAATTGCGCCGTAGGGCTCGCCCACGATGTCCGACGATACGAGCTGTTCGCTTGAGACCTTCAAAATCCCTTTCCAGCGATCCGATGCGGCGGCATCCGTGAGAATTTGATTAATCTCTTCGACAGTCGTTTTCCGTTTCGCGAGGAACGTAATATCCGAAATAGAACCCGTGATGTTCGGCACGCGGAACGCAATACCATCGAATTTTCCCTTAAGTTCCGGGATAACGCGCGTGACCGCGATCGCCGCGCCCGTCGTCGAAGGCGAAATATTGTGCGCCGCCGCTCGCCCGCGCCGGAAGTCGTGACCGCCGCGGATCGGCGCGTCCACCAAACTTTGCGTTGCGGTGTAGGAATGAACCGTTGAAAGCATGGCTTTCATAATGCCGGGATTCTCGGAAAGGATGTCGATCACCGGCGAAGCGGAATTCGTCGTGCACGAAGCGTTCGAGGTGATCACAGAGATCTTTAGGTCCTCTTCGTTCACGCCCATGAGCACCGTTTTTCCAGCGAGCCCATCTTCGTCCTTAGCCGGAGCCGTGATTACCGCCCGCTTTGCACCAGCAACGATATGCGCCTTGGCGCCTTCATAGGAATCGAAAAATCCGGTCGATTCGACCGCAATATCGATTTGCATATCTTTCCACGGAAGCTTCGACGGATCTTTTTCTTGCAAAAGCTTGATCGCCTTCCCGTCAACGATGATCGCATTTTGCGCTTTATCGAATGACACCTCTTTGTCGTACCCGCCATAGACCGTATCGTATTTTAATAGATAGGCGAAGTTCTCAACGTCCCCCAGGTCGTTGATGACGACTATGTCGAATTCGGGAATTTTCCCGAACGCCTGCCTGAAAAACAACCGACCAATCCTTCCGAAACCGTTAATTGCTACGCGTGATTGAGCCATGTGTTTATTATAGTATAACAAAATAAAAAAAGCGCCCGGAAAATAGCCGGGCTCCAAAACCCCAAAGTGATCAGGGTATATCGAATTTCACCATATCCCCCGCTTTGATCCCATATTTTTTGACCGTTCCGGCATTCACTTCGAGCACCGTATCCACCGGTTCCGACGGATAGTATAACTTCAGACCCCACAGCGGGGTTCCGGGCTGCGGCACCGCGTTTTCCGAGAAGCCGATGATTGTGTCGCCTTTGATCCAGATCATATCGAGAGGAAAATGCATGTCCTTCATCCAAAAACCGTAGCTGTGGTAGCTGCCGAAAAGGAAAAGCATTCCAGCGTTTTCCGCGAGCCCCTCGCGATAGGAAAGCCCGCGCGCCTGCTCAATGGTCGTTGATGCGATTTCGATGTCGAATGTCGCACTGTCGATCACGATGTGTTCGCCCGCCATACTCGAAGAAGAACTGCCGGTGCCGCTCGCCGTGCTTGTGGTTTCGGCGCCGGAACTCGTGGCGTTGATTGTCGCCTGCCCCGTTCGGAGCGGAGGATTCGGCCTGCCGAATACAAAAAAAACATACAAGACGATAAGCAAAACGAGCGCCAAAACGATTGATGTTAAAATAATGATAGCGGTCACGATCTTATTCATTGCTCACTGATTACAATGTTTTCAATTGTAGCATGATGCATAAAAAAATCCACATCGTAGGTCTCCTGCAAAACCACCCCTTATGGGTGGTTTTGCAGGAGAAACATAAAGGGCTGCCAACACGTTGGCAGCCCTGTTTCCTCAATACAGATGGAAGGTAACCTCGATCATTTGCCTGACCGAAGCCGGTTTCCCGCCGGGACCGAGCGCGGGTTTGAACCGCCATGTGCGAACCGCCGCAACTGCTTTTTCGTCGAGACCAAGCCCAAGACCTTTCACAATCTCAATATTTATCGCACGCCCGTCCGCAGTGATGATTGCGGTGAGCGTCACGATACCCTGATACTTGGCCTTCATCGCTTCATCCGAAAATTCTGCGCGCGGGCAATATAAGCATGCCGGATAACCGTAGCCTCCGGTTCCGGCATTGAAAACGCCGCCGCCGGTGCCGCCGCCTTCTCCGGGACCGACGCCGCCACCGCTTCCCGAACCGACGCCGCCACCGCTTCCCGAACCGATCCCCGCGCCTGAGCCGGGACCGTTCGAATCGTTGATCACTTTCGATAGCGGATCGCCCCAGTTCGCCATGTTCGGGCTCGCCAAATGAAGTTCCGGCGGACCGATGACCGTCGGTGTAGCGAGTAGCCTCGCATCCACCGGCCTCACCGAAGGAGGCGTCAATTGTGTCATCGAAAATTTCGGCAGTCGGCCTTTGCTCGCGGGTAGCGCTTCGTGCGCGCCACCACCGCCGCCGCCAGCAGCTTTCTTGGCTCCCTTCGGCGCAACCGGCCTATAGGGCGAGATCAAGTCGACGCTCGTCACCTGCAAGTTTTTTGCCTGCGTTGTTCCCGGCGACATGAGCCGGGGAAGCAGAGGAACGATAATCAGTACCAATACGAGCACATGGAATGCCAGCGATAGCGCCTGGACTCTCGTGAACTCGGTATTCTTCGACCAAATCTCCTTTACGGGGATCGGCTTGCTCGTGACCTCGAGCGGAGGAAGTTTCGGCGGTGAAACAAGATCTTTGACGTTCTGCCAAAGGCTTCCCGCGCTCCACTTCACGAGAAAATCGGAATTGACCTCGCCCTGCCGGTCGCGCTGGAAAAATTCCCGCCAGTTTTCGCGAAGCGTATCGCCGAACCCGCTGTGAGTATCCAAAATGTCGCCGTGCGGGACGGTGCGGGGATTCTTCCCCGACCGTTCGTTGAGAAATTCCCTGAGATTTGACCAAAACCCTCGCCACCGCGATTGTTGTTCGACGGTGAAGCGATATCCTCGCTCCTCTTCGTTCTTTTTGTCCATCGGCTTCTCCTTCTTCCCTTGTCTCTTCAGAGTTCAATAAGTGAAAATATCTATACTATAAATAGCATGGATTTCATTTTTCGTCAATGACTCCGCCATATTGGTCGCCCCTCTTGTAAAAAAGATCGTTTTCTGCTAATCTCGAAGCAGTCTTTTTGATCAAAGGAAGGCACACATGAAAGCGGAAGCCTGCATTCCGGGAATCGTGCGAAAGGCGCAGACGGGAGACGAAACGGCATTTGACCTGCTTTGCAACAAATATCGCGGAAAGCTTATGGTGACGGGAAAGCGCATCATGCGAAACAACGAGGATGCCGAGGACGCGATACAAGAAGCCCTCCTGCGAGCCTGGGGAAAGCTAAAGACATTCCGCGGAGAGTCGAAATTTTCGACCTGGCTTACGCGAATCATGATTAATTCCTGTTTGATGGACCGGCGCAGAAAGAAGTGCCGCGGGGTGTATGATGAAGTACCGATCGTCAATTCACTTCAGGGCCTGGACCAAGATTATCTGCAGAACCTGACGACAGCGACAGAAAGGTACAGACATTTTGTCCAACATAACTCGGCGCTGGTCTACCGTGATCCCCGATTCGAAGCGATCGATTCACAAACCGAATCTACGCCACTCTGCAGCGCATTCAGAGCGACACTTAGGGAGCTGTTCAATTCCGACGAAGATAAGCTACAGGTGCATGCAAGGTACTTTGTTGCAGCTTATCTCTGCGAAATTCCGCAAAACAAAATAACTGCGTTATTCCGCGAACCCTTGGGGACCGTAAAAATGAGAACGCAGAATACCATGCGCTGGCTGGAAGAAAACTGCAGAGAATTCAAGGAGCTTGTCGCGAACATGGTTTCGGGAACCCCGAGGGCCGAAATTATCCAGCTGCTGTTCGAAATGGCCTTCGGCGACTTTACTCAGTTAATCCACCCGATTCACGCAGATCCATGGCTTCGCATCGAAAACACCAGAAAGAACATTCAAGGTATTCTCGGTCAAGAAACATAAAGCGTCCGGCCTCAGGAATTTCCTGGGGCCGTTTTATTTTCTCAGCTGCATCACTCCATTTACAAACGTTTCCGATACGGAAAATTTTTCATCCGTTTTTTGACATTCCGCGGGCTTGCTGCTATGCTGGCTACAGCTTGGAACCCATCTCGAAAATAGTTTCTTTGCCTAAAATGGCTATTTTCGGCTACGAACCGCGAAGTCCAACGAAGGTGTAGTCCGAGACTACTCCGAGGAGGACTTCGCGGTTCTCGCTCGAAAATATCTCATTTTATTTCAAAGTCCCATTTTTGAGATGGATTCTTATTACACAAGGAGAATAAGGTGAAGGCTCCAAAATTTTTGGTTGTCATGATGGCGGGCGTAATGTGCGCGAGTACATTGTTCGCCGCTCCGCAACGCACGGCAAAACAAAGCAACCTGGAAACAGTAACGAATATAACGGAATTTTTTTCCGATGCATTCGGGCCGAATCCGAACGTGAAACCGGAAACATTCCTCGCTCCACCCACGACCGGAACAGGATCACAACAGATAAACTTCGGCGACCGCTTGGCCTCGGAATTTTTACTTGCGGAAAAGATCGCGCGCGCTTGGTGGGCGGAAGCAATCACGCCCGCTTCACAAAATGATGCCCTGCTTTCAAACGGCCTGGCCCACTACTCCGCGGCGCTGTGGATTGAGCACGCGTACGGCACAGAGGCTTATGCAAGGACCCTCGGAAGCTTCGTTGTCGGTTCGCTCATGTACGGAGACACAGCCATAGGACAGGCGGGAAAACTGACGCTGAATTCCATTGAGTACCGCTCGATAGTCCAGGATAAGGGCGCCGAAGTTTTTCACATGCTTCGCGTTTTCCTCGGAGAAAAAACGTTCCAGGATGTGCTTAGGGAATATTATGCCGCGTATCGGGGGAAAACCGCGCGTATCGCGGATTTCAAAGATGTCGCGGCGAGCGTTCTGCAAAAACGGAGTGACGCGCAAAAAGCGTCGCAGGATTTGGCGGTATTCTTTAGACAGTGGATCGATTCCACGGGCATTCCCGAGCCAACAATAGATTATGTGGTCACACGAACGCCGAAAGGATTCCGGATCGTCGGCAAAGTAAAGCAGGGCTTGGAAACCTTTCGCCTCCCCATCGAGCTAAAGATAGAAACGGAGGGTAATCCGGAACATAAGACCATCGAGGCTGTCGGATTGGAATCGACATTCAGCGTAGAAACGTTCGGCAGGCCGAAAGCGAATGGAATCACGCTTGATCCCGAACATAAATTGCTTATCTCGAATCGCGCTCTGCGCATACTCTCGGTGGTGCGACGCGGCGAATTGCTTTCGGCCGAAGGCAAATATTATGAAGCGACGGGTGAATTCAAATACGCCCTCCAGCTCGATGATGCGAACGCACTCGCGCATTTTCGATACGGTGAAGCATTTTTCTACATGAGCCAAACCCAGGAAGCCGCCAACCAGTTTCGCAAAGCCATGAATGGCGACTTAAAAGATTGCAGATGGGTGGAAGTTTGGGGCCATATCTATCTCGGTAAAATTTTCGACTTTTTGGGCCAGCGCGAACGCGCAGTAAACGAGTACGATCGGGCCGTGCATACGAACGACAACACGGCAGCAGCTCAAGAGGAAGCCGGCCGTTACCTCAAAAAACCTTTCGGAACATTGTAACGAAGACGCCGACCATCAGGGTCGGCTTTTTTATCCGGCGATACAAAATAACGGATATCTCGACCCCGCTATCGCATCCCGAATACCACGACGCCAAAGGCAACGACAACATTCAACGATTCTTTTTTGCCGTACATGGGAATTTCCAGGATCGCATCGGCGCGGCGCAGGATGGACTTCGGCAATCCGCGCACTTCGTTCCCCAGCACTAATGCTATCTTTTTATTTTTCCGCGTCGGGCGAATAGCATAGTACGGAATAGAACTCTTCGCTTGTTCGACGGCAAAAATGCGGTGGCCGTCTTTTTTTAATCTATCGAGAAGCTTTGAGATCGAACCGATTTTCTCCCAGAGAATATATTTTTCGGCACCGAGCGATACCTTCGCAAATTGCGGTATAGCTTTGCCAAAACGATCCAGGGGCGCGGGCGTAATGCCTGCAAGATATATCTTTTTTACCCCTGCCCCATCGGCGGTGCGGAATATGGAACCGACATTATGCAAACTCCTCACGTTATGCAAAATCACAACGATCTCTTGTAAGACCGGTTTGGGTTTTTTACTGAGCACGCCGCTTCTCATGGTTCTTTGGTCTTATTTCTTACCCTTCAAGTGCTTAAAAAATTCAATCTGCCGCAAGCGATTTTTTGCTTCGGCCATTGTTTTATAGCTCCCAAACGATCTTCCCGTCTTCTCCGAAAGCACCGTGTATTTCCTCTTTATTTTTTTGATCATAAAAATAG
>JBGPES010000031.1:0-7850 GCA_041482935.1 Minisyncoccia bacterium
CCGGATCCGGTCGGTCCGCACGAGAGGATCATTCCGTACGAGCTCTGGAGATTGTCGTGCACGATCTTTGCGTCGCGCGGACTCATCCCCAGATCCTCCAGGGAAAGCGGCTTTTGCGAAGACTCAAGCAAGCGCATTTCGACTTTTTCTCCATAGTACGTGGGCATTGCGGACACGCGGACGTCGATCGTTTCATTCACGAGGTGGTAGCGGAAACGGCCGTCCTGCGGTTTCATGTGTTCGTCGATCTTGAGGCCCGAAAGGATTTTAACCCGTGCGATGAGCGCCGGATGTATCGTTTTCGGGATGCTCAATATTTCATACAGAATGCCGTCTACCCGGTAGCGGACAAGCGTGGTGTCTTCGAGTATCTCTATATGAATGTCCGATGCGCGCGATGCGATGGCATACGACAAAATATTGTCGACGATTCCCACGATCGGAAGCTGGGCAGCCGCCTCTTCGACGGTCTTCGCCTCGCCGGAAAGAGACGCGCGGATATTCTCTTCGATAAGTTTTTTGAAATCCTGTCCCAGCTCGTATCCGTAGACGGAAAATCCCCGGTTCAGATCTTCCAGCGCCGCAAGATACGGTTTCACCTTGACCTTGAGCCTCTGCATCAAAAATTCGATGGTTTCGAGGTCGGAAGGATCCACCATGGCAACGTCGTACACGCCGTTCGGTTCGCGATCGAATACGATCACCTGCCGCTGTCGCGCAATATCTTCCGGTAATATGCGCACCACTTCTTTGTCGAGGGGCTTCACGGAAAAATCAGCGAGCTCGACCCCGAGGGCTTTCGCCACCAATTCGTTCAAATATTTCTCATCGGCGATTTTTTCGGAGATCAAAAGCTCGAGAATGCTCTGATTCTTTCTCTCGGCTTCCCGGAAAATCTCTTCGAAACGATCGCCCGTAATAAGGTTCTCGGCGATCAGAAGCTTTTTAATTTGTGCAGGGGGGAGTGGGAGGCGCATAGGTTTCAGCTCGATAGCTCTATGGCTCTTTAGCAATCTGCTAAAGAGCTGAATCCCGCCCCGGCGGGACTGATAGAATTATTGGGCCATTTATATTAATGATACCAAAAATAAGTAGTCGGGGCTAAAGATCAATGACGATCTCAAAGACACAACAAAAAGGAGCGCAATGCGCTCCTTTTTGTTGTGTCTTTCTTGGTTAAGAAAGATTTCGATTTAGAGGGCGAGGTTCACACCAGATTCGAACGTAGTCGTCGAATTTCCTCCATCGGTCGAAACGGCATCGCCACCGCCGTTAAAATTGTACTTCGTGCTTTCCAGTTTAGCTCCCAATTTGAATTGGGTTGAGCTTGCCACGTAAATGTAAACGGTGCCCGAAGCATTCGTTGGATCGACAGGCACGCCGCCGATCGGAGCGCCGGAACTGATAGCGTTGAAATTAACAGGAATCCAACCGGTACCGTCAACAGTCCTCAGGGTAGATGTTCTTATGCTCGATGAAGCTGCGCTCGACGAAGTAAACCCCCAGCCGCCCGCAGTAAAGGAATTGGAACCGATATACGTGCTCGAAAGAATTGAGGCATTAGAATTTGCATACACCGTGCCATATACACCGATGGCGCTCGCGCTCGACGTCGCAACGTCCGCCTCAAAGAGGGAAATCGCGCTCTTGATGGTTCCCATGTCCGAGATCCTGTTGGAATCCCTCGCCTGCCTCAAAAGCTCGGCCGGATTCAAGGTCAAAATAACGACCACAGACAACACCGCGATGATCGCGATAACCACGAGAAGTTCAATGAGGGTGAAGCCCTTATTGCCGTTTTTATTATGTTTCATAAGTAAATTTATCTTGTATCTCAAAATCCGACCTTTCTTTTACTTAAGAATAAGTATAACAAATGGGGATTTGCGGGAAGGATGCCAACTGTGGATAACTTCCGTGGCTCTTGGAGTGAAGCGACTTGGAGCCACGTGAACCCCGGCGAAGGCCGGGGTCTGAGTCCGCTCCGGTTTCCTTTAAGTCGGCGGAAAGGAAACCTCCGCTCTTGGAACGGAGAAAGCGCGAACGGACTCCGAACTATGTGAATCTTCGCGGAGGCGAGGGTCTGTGCTTCCTGAGCTTGGTGAATAATGCCGCTTTTGTCATCCTCCGGATTGGCCGGGGGATTCACGCTTTGTAAAAATGCTTCGGGAGCATAGATCCCCGCCTTCGCGGGGATGACAAAAGCGGAGATCAATCTCCCGCGCCTTCTATGTCAAAGTCTTTGCCCTAGGGGGGGCAACAATCCCTCAATCCAACGCAGAAATAGCCTTCTCGAAATCTTCGGGCGGGTCGGCCTCGATCCGCAAGCGCTTTCCGTCTTTATCTTTAAATTCCAAGGATACGGCATGTAACATTAGTCTATGTATCCCAGGCGTTGGTTTTTTCGGTCCGTAGAGCGAATCGCCCGCGACAGGATGCCCGACGCTTGCCAGGTGGACGCGGATCTGGTGCGTCCGGCCGGTTTTCGGATAGACTTCGACAAGAGAAAATCCCTTGTCGTCCGTCTCAAAATATTTTTTGACGTTGTATTCCGTAATTGCCTCCTTTTGCATCTTCTCCGAATGGACGCTCCGCTTCAAGGTGCCGTTTTTGATCCCGATTGGCTTGTCGATCACGCCATTCCGAGGCATAAGCTTTCCGATAACGAGCGCGCGATACGTTTTTGCGATCTCGCGATTCTGGAATAATGATTTAAGGTATTCGAAATATTCCTGATTCCTTGCCACGAGGAGAACCCCCGAAGTCTCTTTATCCAGGCGATGCACGATCCCCGGCCGCGTTTCCGGATTGTCGCCGACGGTTTTAATTTCCGGATATTTTTTTATAAGCCAATCGACAAGGGTCGGCTGTAATCCCACCGGTTGTTTTTGCGCGCGGATCTTTGCCGCATGCACCTGCAAACCGGTCGGCTTATTCACCGCCAAAAAATTTTTGTCTTCGTAGACGATTTCGGGTTCGGGCATCGTATGGTATGCTCTCTTAAAACTTGAGAAAGAAAACGGGGGCGAATGCTGCGAGCGCGGCAGCAACCTGGAGCGCGAGCACCCGCAGTACCTGCTTTGGCTTCCGCGGCAACCACTTGATTGCGAAGAATACCGCGACCGGTGCTTGTAGAGCCACGAGCAGTTGGAAGATGTGGGCGGCGGTTCCTTCGTCGGCCTCACGGACAACGCCGAATATGACAACGCGAATAAGGACTGTGGCCAGTGCGGCGGACGACATCGCGAGCGGAATCCAGGCACCAGGCTGTTTCAGCATTGAATTCATAAGTTTATCATACATCAATTGCGGGCATGGAAGGAATCCCGTACCGCGGTACGGGACAGGCTCTTCGACCTCGTTCTTACGAATGGCAGTGAGGTGGAAATAAACACATGGGCACGGTGGTGGAGATAAATGGACAAAGAGGGAAACAGGTAAATGCTGGCTTAATGGGCGAAATTTAAAAAACGGACTCATTTTTAGATTGGGCACTGGTTAGATTCCGGTCATCTATCGTGAAACGATGCAAAATAACCAGTTCAGTTATGAATGTATCGTACTCGACGTAGCAGAGACAGGAACAAGATCCACGTGGACCCTGTAACCCCCTGGTGGCGCCTGATCTATGAGCGTTCCGCTTGTAATAGTCATGTCCAAAAAATCTAAACGGAAAGTGCTGGTCGTTGTGGCGGTACCGTCCGAAATAACTTTAATAATATAATCCCCGGCTTTTACGGTATAAGCGCTTACTTGGTTTATTGGGCGACCTTCCCATCCCTCTTCCATCTCCGAGTAATAAAATTGTCCCGGAATTTCGACTAAATACTCTTCATCCGAAGGAATGATTGACGTGGGCGTAACGGTGTATCCTTCCGGATCGGTCACGATTAAATTCTCACGACCCCAACCAGAAATAAGCAACATGCCAGGAGCGTTATTTACCTTAACGGAAACGGTTGGCGTGGAAGAGATAGCTGTTTCTTCTAATTGATGGAATGCAAATTTATCCGGCTCATAAAAATCATAAGAATAAGTAATGATGGTGTTGGGTGCGATGTTGGTTTTTAATTTATCATCGTGTCCCTTTCCGTTTTTATCTTTAGACACGGCTTCAATCCAAATCGCTCCGCCATCTCCAATAGAAGTGATCCTGATTATATATTTGCCATCGGTAGGATTAAGAATCTCTCCGCTCTTGCTTCTTGTATCTCGCGTAGCAAAACCTATTCCCTCTTCTGTGTAACTGCCGCACTGGATCTCGTCATAATCAAGATGTTCAACGTTTTGAAAATGACCAGTAGCAATGGGGCTATTGCCCAATCTCTTGCCAAAAGGATTAATGATTTGAATTTCCGCTGGACCGCCTAGACTAATCTGGAAATCGGAGCCGGGCGGAACACTCGGACAAACGATGCTATTGGATATGGCGTCGGTCGAGGATGTCTTCGTTTCGGATTGAGATGTTGTTACTTGCTCGGTAGAAGTAGGCACAGTCGCGAGGTTGGAGATCGGCCCGGGTGCTGTCGCTACTTCCTTAGCCGATGAACTCGACTGCGGAGAATTTGACCGGGGCGGTTGCGACCGTGCCAAACGGTGCGTGCTGTAATACAAAACTCCTCCCGCTATCAACAAGCCCGCAGTGATCAGCAAAATGAGAATTGGCACAATTCCTTTCCGATTCATCTTTTAATTCTATCACGGCTCAACTCCACTCATCTCTCTCGATAAATTGGCGCAAAAATCAAAAATCCGCATCTATTTGCGCTTGATCTCATTGCGTTTCCGCAACATGCATTTGGGTGGGTATGGAAGGAATCGAACCTTCGACCTCTGTCTTATCAGGACAGCGTTCTACCACTGAACTACATACCCATGTGTTTATTTCCAACGAGCGAACCATTCGGGGTCAATTCCATTGGCCGCAGGACAGCGCCTGCCTGCCGGTAGGCAGGTTCTACCACTGAACTAGCCGCCCATATGTTCATTTTCCCCGAACGAACCGTTTGTATCAAGTTTGCTTGATTGCAGGACAGCGCCTGCTTGCCATCGTCTGACGGCTTCGGGGCAGGATGCGGATAAGATACCGCTGCCGCCCCGACTTTGATCGGGGGCGAGCCTCGCCCAGCTTCGCCGGGCGGGAACTACATGCCCGCAATAAAAGACACTATAGCCGATAATTCTGCAAAAATCAAAAACCCCGCCTCGCGTACAACGAGCTCGGGGTTTATTTATTTCTTAGCGACCGCCGTGACGGTACGAGACCGGAGCGCTTCTCTTATATGGTCAACGCCATCAAAAATAATGTAATCGAATCCGAATTTCTGCGCCGCAAGGCAATTCGCTTCGAGATCGTCAATGAGGCAGCAGACATAAGGAGACTGGCCCGATTCTTCGAGTACTGCCGCGTATATCTCGGGGTCGGGCTTGCGGCAACCGCGCTCGCAGGAGACGAACACTCTTCGGCAATTCGAAAAAATCCCCGGCCATTTCGCCCGGACATATTCGTAATGGAGCGGGCCGAGATTGGAAAGCAGCCAGATCTCCCAGACATCCGGATGCGACTTAAGTTCGGAAAAAACGAAGTCGAATACGTCGCGGTTCAATTTCAAGCTTTCGCAGAAATCGTTCACAAAACATGCGTAGTCCTCTTTCCAGCCGAGATCCCGCTTTACCGCTTCGAAAAAGGCCTCGTTACTTACCCTTCCCCGTTCGTAATCCAAGAACGTTGCCTGAGAGAAAAATTCCTGCACCCTTTCCGGTCCGACACTGCAATGTTCAAGAAACGTCGGTCTTTGATGCTGGTAGGAAAAATCCACCAACACCTTGCCGAGATCGCAAATGATAATCTTGGGGAACGCAGACATGGCAACGCCTCCCTTCTTTTCAAATCAGAACGAAGCTAACCTTATCATAGCACTCATCTCAATAATATTCCTCACGCCGCGTTGGGAGATATTTTCTTCGCTCCGCAAGCCTGCATCCCCCGCCTTTATTTTATAATGTGCGCGGTAGAAGGATCGAACTTCTGACCTCTTCGATGTCAACGAAGCGCTCTACCACTGAGCTAACCGCGCATTCTAGAAAAGCGGGGGTCGATCATCTGGCCACGGTTTTCCGGGGGTAGCGGAATTATTGGCTTGCCGGCGGCACGAGACCCCTTAGGTTGAGTTTTCCCGCCTCGTCCAAATTGAATCCTACAGGAGTCCCGCTGATTTTTCCAGGATTAATCGCTCCATTCAGGGTCACGATCAGGGTCTGGATCCCCCAAAAGAAATAACATATTAAAACGGCCAAAAAAACCACCGTGAGCCCCGCGAGCAGAAACTGAGAATGCTTTCGGAAAAATTTTGTCATGAAATGCGCGCTGTTAATTCAATTTGAAGAAAACTTTTCCGCGCGACGTGATCCGGTAATTGTTGGAATCGACGCGGGTCAGATCGAACGTGTCGATGCTCGTGAGGTACTGGGGCGCATTCAACTCCAGGTCTTTCATGAAATCGAGCGTATTCTGGGGCGAGCCGATTACGTCAAAAGTGAAACCATAATACCCGGGCGCGTCCGCCCCGGCCGCAGACTTGTCGTTATCCCACGAGAAATTCAAGGTTACCTGTCTTGTTCCCGCCAAACCGCTTATCCAGTCGGGAAAATGCAAAATCCGATCTTCGGTCACAAGTATCTTGTCCATCGCCGCAGTATATGCCTGGGCCCGCGTTGCGTCTCTCTTAAGATTGGCGAGGCCCTGAAGCGCATAGGCGCGTTGCACAACCGAGGAACGATCACTGGCAATCTTTGCGGCTTGGGACGACAGTTCGTTCGATAGTTCATACAGCCCGGCGCTCACCGCCATAATTCCCCCCAAAATTAGGGCTGCGCCCATCATCAACTGCTTCCGAAAATCATTAGGCATTGCAGATTAATTCTATCAAAAAAACGCCGGCTCCGCCATGAGAACCCATCTCAAAAATTCCTTTTAGCCGCATTGCGAGAGATTTTCTTCTCTACGCAAGGCTTGCCTGCCGACGGGCAGGCGCGACGAGGAGGGTGTGGCTTGCGCCACTCCGACGAAGGTGCAATGCAGCGGGGGAAGAAAATCGCCGCAACCCTTGCGGGATATGGTCGAAGGAGTTTTCAAGATGGATTCCGGTAAAAATACCCGCTCCTTGTTCTTCGACGCCTCGATGTGTATTCTTAAGTGCATGCAGAACGTCGGCGAGAAACAATTTTATAACTCACTGAATCTTTTCTACCAAAGCGATTACAAGAAATTGGAGAAGGCGAAACGGGCGCACGATAGCTGGGAGAATGCATGGATGAATCTTTCCCGGGAAGAAAGAGCGGCGAGAAACCCGGAGAAAGATTGGGAAGTGGTCGCGCGGCTCGGATTGAAACTGGTTCTTCGGGAATCGGAAGAATATCCCGCGCTGCTCAGAGAAATCCACGCCGCACCCTTTGGGATATACGTATTGGGAACTCTCCCGCGGGAAGGCAGCCAAAAAATTTCCGTCGTGGGAACGAGAAAGGCGACGAGCGAGGGAAAGGAATTTGCACGCGCGTTCGGCAAGCGCCTTGCCGAGGCCGACTTTATTATAGTAAGCGGCTTGGCGCTGGGGATCGATGCCGCAGCACACGAAGGATGCCTTGAAGCGCGCGGAAAAACGGTCGCCGTCCTCGCAAATGGACTCGATTCCTTCTATCCTCGCACGAACGAACGAATCGCGAAGAATATTCTTGAGTCAGGCGGCGCGATTATTTCCGAGTATCCTCCGGGTGCTCACGCGCTGCCTCATCGCTTTCTTGAACGGAATAGGATTGTGAGCGGACTTTCCGGAGGGACGCTCGTGATCGAA
>JBGPES010000032.1:0-7848 GCA_041482935.1 Minisyncoccia bacterium
AAAGAAGAGTACTGGATGTCCTTCGAAGTCGTCGGCCGCGCCGGCGAAGCGCATTTTTACCTGCGCCTTCCTCAGCAATTCAGGAATCTCATGGAATCGGCTATTTATGCTCAATATCCCGAAGCCGAGATCACCGAAGCGGAAGATTACGTAACGCAGATGCCGCACATTATCCCGAACGAAACATACGAGCTTTACGGCAATGAACAAATTTTTCTAAAGCCCGATTGCTATCCCATTCGCACCTATCCGACGTTTGAAGAGGCGGTTGATGAACGCAGGGTGGACCCGATCGCGGGACTTACCGAGGCGATCTCGAAGCTTAAGGTTGATGAACAGATTTGGATACAGATTATGATACGGCCGACGGGAGACGATTGGAAAAAGGCCGGTGAGATGGTCGTGGCGCAGATGACCGGCACTTTGGAACAGAAAACCAAAACACCCTGGTTTATCGGATTGGGGGTAAGCGTCGGCGAACTTCTCCGGGCGCCGTTTCAGCACCCGTCCGTCGATCCGAAGGAGCAGAAACGGGAACAGCATACGAATTTCAGAATGCTCATGCTCACGCCCGGGCAGCGGGAAGTGGTGGAAGGGATCGAGCGAAAGATCGCAAAACTGGGTTTTCAGACGACGATGCGGTTCCTGTATATCGATCGGCGCGATGCGTTCAGCCGCGATAACGTTGCTTCGGTGACCGGTTTCCTCCGGCAATTCAATACGCAAGACCTAAACTTGCTCCGGCCGGATAAAACGACGATGAGCGCGGCGGTACACGGGCTTTTCGTAAAGACGCGCCTTAACTGGAGAAAGCGGCTGCTTTTTGAACGCTATCGCGATCAGGTGTTCAATCCGCATCACTGCATTTTTAATATCGAAGAACTTGCGACGATTTTCCACTTCCCGATTATAGGGGTGGATTCGGGCGGGCTTGAAAAAGTTGAATCGAGAAAAGGCGGTCCGCCCGCGCATCTTCCGCTTGCCGACTAAACAGTGAGCGTTATAAGACCTCAAGCAAATTTACAATGGACCATAATACCATTCATCCGAGCAAACAAAGCGATAATACGCCTCTTGGTTTTTTGAATTTCAGAAACCGGAAGGTAAAATTCGGCATCAAGGTTGATGACCGCAGGCGGCATGTCTATGTGGTGGGAAAGACGGGCGTCGGGAAATCGACCCTGCTCGAGAATATGATCGTTGCGGACATCCGCGCGGGACGCGGCGTAGGAGTGATTGATCCGCACGGCGAGCTTGCGGAAAAGATACTCGAATTCGTCCCGGAAGAGCGCCTGGACGACGTTATCTATTTCAATCCATCCGACATGGAGTACCCCATCGCCTTCAACCCGATGGAACAGGTGAATCCCGAATTCCGCCATCTCGTTGCCTCGGGGCTCATGGGCGTGTTCAAGAAGATCTGGCCGGACGTGTGGTCCGCCCGCATGGAATACATTTTGAATAATACGCTGTTGGCGCTCCTCGAACTTCCCGGATCGACGCTCCTGGGGATCCTCCGGATGTATTCCGATCCCGCATACCGCAAAAAGATCGTCGAAAACCTGAAAGATCCGGTGGTCAAAGGTTTCTGGCAGGGTGAATTTGCGAAGTACACGCAACGTCTGGAGACCGAAGCGGTCGCCGCCATTCAAAATAAGGTTGGTCAGTTCGTTTCCAATCCGCTCGTGAGGAATATCCTGGGCCAAGGGCAATCAACGATCAATATGCGCGAGATCATGGATAACGGAAAGATTTTCATCGCTAATTTATCGAAGGGAAGGATCGGCGAAGATAATTCAGCGCTTCTCGGATCCATGGTCATTACGCGTCTACAGCTCGCGGCAATGTCCCGCGTTGATATTATTGATGAAGCGAAGCGGCGAGATTTTTTCCTCTATGTCGACGAGTTCCAGAATTTCGCCACGGATTCCTTCGCGAGTATTTTGTCCGAGGCCAGAAAATACCGCTTGAGCCTGGTCATCGCGCACCAGTATATCGGTCAGTTGGTGCGTGACAATAATACGAAGGTCCGCGACGCGGTGTTCGGCAATGTTGGCACGATCGCTACGTTCCGCGTAGGCGCGGCAGACGCCGAATTTTTGGAAAAAGAATTTATGCCGGAATTTTTGCAGACCGATCTCGTCAACCTCGCGAAGGCCAATGTCTATATTAAATTGATGATCGACGGCGTGGCGTCGCGGCCATTTTCGGCTGAAACCCCGCCGCCGCAAAAAATTCCACTCGTCTCGTATCGGGACGTAATTGTGGAGAATTCGAGAAACAAATACGGCACGCCGCGAAAAGTGGTTGACGATAAGATCGCGAGTGAATGGCTGACCCAGACCGATTCGGTATCTCAGGAAAAAAATGGGCGCCGCGGCGAACAGTCTTTGCGGACAGCGCTCGGCAATCCGCCGCCGGAACGACGGCAAGAATATGCACCTCGCTCGTTTACGCCTCGTGACGGCATGCCGCAACAAAGACCGTTTGAAGAAAGGCCCCGGCGGGAAGAATCGCGCCCTGTCGAACCTCCGCCTGCGGAATACCAGGCGCCGCCGAAATCATGGCCGAAGAAAAAACCGGAGTTGCCGGAAAGCCCATTATCCCAACAAGTATCTCCGCCACGACAATTTGACCCTCCGGCTCCGATCCCAAACACTCGATCGGAGTATCGCGCACCCGAGAGGCCCCAGTCGCCACAGGTGAGACGGGAGGAATCATACCCTCGCACTCCCAGGTTTGAACCGAGAGAAGGGCCGCGTCCCTACGCGGGAAGGCCCGAACAGCGGGAGGCGCCACGCCCACCCGCCTTTGGCTCGGCCTCGACGAGCCGAGGCGAGGCAGGTCCGATAGGGCGGCCGCCTAGCCAGGGGTTTGATTCGAGAGACGCTACTCGTCCGCACAGTCCTGTGCCTCACGAAGAAAAGCGTCCGCCCGAAGCTCCTCTGTCCCGGATCCTTCCCAAGGTTCCTAAGGTGCATCCTAAAACCGAAGTGAATATCGCTGATCTACGGAAAGCAATCAGCGAGTCGCTGGGGAAAAAGAAAGAGCCCGAAGATGAGGAAGACGATATCGGATATCGTTTGCACGATCAAACTTAATAATGCGTTTCGACATCATCACCATTTTCCCGAAGATTTTTGATTCCTATTTGAACGAATCGCTTTTTAAGCGCGCCCGCGAGAAAAAGCTCATCGATGTACGCGTACACAATCTGCGCGATTTTGTCGACGTGAAGCATAATAAAGTTCGCCGTGAGGCGCGTCGAACGGTGGACGACCGGCCATTCGGCGGGGGACCGGGGATGGTATTGAAAGTAGAACCGATCTGGAAGGCGGTTGAGAAGCTAAGAAGTCGGGAAGCTAAGAAGTCGGGAAGTCGTTCAAAAACGCGGGTAATTCTTTTTTCGACGAGAGGCAAAAAATTTGATGCAAAAGCAGCGAAACGATTGTCAAAATATGACCGTCTGATCTTTATTTGCGGGCGATATGAAGGCGTGGATGAGCGCGTGGCGGAACATATTGCGGATGAGGAGATCTCGATGGGGGATTACGTGCTCTCAGGCGGCGAACTCCCAGCGATTGTCGTTACCGAAGCCATGAGCCGGTTCATTTTCGGATTTTTAGGCAAGGAGGAATCGCTCGAAGAGGTGAATGGATCGTTCCCGACCTACACGCGCCCCGGAATTTTTTATCCTCCCAAAAAATTACCTTCTCTAATTCGTGCGAATAGAAGAATAAGAGAACATAGGAAAGTTTCTTTGTCCAACAGAAAACGGGGATGGTCAGTTCCCACGGTACTCCTTTCCGGCAATCACAAAAAAATTGGGGAGTGGCGAAAACAAGCTCGTTAGCCAGCTAAGCCGGGGCTAAGCCACTCAGTAATCAGTGTATTCTGTCGTCCCGGCGGAGGCCGGGAGCCGTGCTTCTCCCGTCGTTCCCGCGGAGGCGGGAATCCACACTCTCAAAGCATTAAGAAAAGCATGGATTCTCCGATCAAGTCGGAGGATGATAAGAGGGCGCAAAAACCCTTATTTTATATAACCCGGTTTAACCTTGACGAAATAGTTATTTATATGCTATAACTTACACAGGTAAAAATCCTTGAAATCCCAATAGTTTTGCGATAGCGAAGAGGGAGTTAATAAAGTTTATGTGTGTGAACGTTATTGAGTGTTTTAGAATTTAGTTTCAACATTCCTTCCTCGCTGTCGCAGAGCATGATCTAATGCGGATAGCGGGCCGCCTTCGGGCGAGCCTCGCTTACAGCGGGCGGTTGCGTGCCGACTTAAACGCAACAATGGAGGAGGACTCCAATGAGAATGGTTGTTCAGTGGCATGTCGATGGCACAAAATCGCCAAATTTCAACGCTATTAAAGCCTGTTGGGGTGACGTGCTATCAGGCCTCTCTCTCCAGGAAAAGATAGATATAGTTGAGACAAAGAACGACGAAAGTCATGGTGAAATCTGGTGGACGGTGATTCTCGAAGGGGGTTGCTTATCCGATCTCGTTCAGTTCACCGGCGCGGCTCAGCGTCTTTTCAACAGCAGGTTTCAACGCGACTTGAACCGCTGGATTGATTATCAAACCGCTTCCACCAGTCACAAGTATTCGGTTACAGAATGTCTTAATTTTTTGCTGTACCTTGTTGAACAAAAAAATCGAAGCCTTCGCACGGCCGCCACCAAACTCAAGAACATCAGGCATATTCCTGGCCTAAACCGCAAAGAATTGAAGGAGATCAAGCAATATCTTGAATCGGCGACCGCCGACCGTTGATTGAGCGTCAAATGTACTGGGCGCGGACTTTCGAGTCTGCGCCCATTTTATTTTTCCTTTATCTTCGGCAGGTATGCTTTCTGGATGCCACCTGCCGATACCGCTTTTTGGAGCGCGCTCGCGTTTATACTGGGCGTTTTTGCCGCAAGCATGGGCTGGAACGCAAGCATCGTACTCATTACCGCGACTATCTTTGGATTCGCGGTTTTATTGTTATTACACTGTTTACATCTTTGGAAGCATCTTTTTATATTTATCGCCGTTGCCGCGTTCGGAATCTTTTACTGTTATTTTTATTTTAATCTTAAAGCAGCGCGAGAACATGTTGTTTTCAATCAACCAATTACATTTTCGGGTATCATCACGGACGGGCCGCAGACCCGGGAAAAATATCAAAGTTTGAATGTGGATTTATTGCCACTGTTTCGGGGCAACATTCGCGTACTTGCTTCGCCTCAAGATAACTATCGATACGGCGACATTATCCAAGTGCAGGGTTCCATCGAACCGCCACGATCGATCGCGGATGTGCCAACTGCCGCATTCCCGAATATCCGGGTTACGGCAACGCACAGAGGATTTTGGCTTAAAGAAAAGCTGCTTGGTTTCAAGGCGGCAATTCTCGCCGAATTGCAAAAAAACTTACCCGGCGATCAAGCGGCGCTTTTGGGCGGGATCACATTGGGCGGAACGAACGGGATGTCTGATGCTTTGCGGAACACGCTCATCGCATCGGGAATGTCGTACATTGTTTCTTCCTATGGCATGAAAATTATCATGATCATTTTCGTGCTTGCGGCTATCGGCAGACAATTTCTTCCGCGCCGCGCAACATTTTTCGTTACATTATTTGCCATTTCGCTTTTCGTGCTCATATCGGGCGGTGCGCCTTCAGCCATCCGCGCCGCCGTTATGGGGTCCCTCGTGCTCCTCGCGCGGGAACTTGGCCGGGTCTATAATGCCCGGAACGCGCTCGCGCTCACAGCGGCAGGGATGCTTATCGCCGACCCCGGTCTCGCGCAAGATATCGGTTTTACCATGGCATTTGCGAGTATCCTCGGCATTCTTTACCTTGTGCCGGCGCTCGCGCGGGCATTGCGACTAAGAA
Organism: Minisyncoccia bacterium; assembly: GCA_041482935.1. Classification (GTDB taxonomy): domain Bacteria; phylum Patescibacteriota; class Minisyncoccia; order UBA6257; family 2-01-FULL-56-20; genus DATLTV01. Next base: position 5,889 of record JBGPES010000032.1, read on the forward strand.
ACGGGGCAGACGGAATTATGAATATTGTGCTTCTCGCTTTTGCCGCGCAAATCGCGGTACTTCCGATCTCCGTCGCCGCGTTCGATTCGTTCCCGCTCGGCTCGATTCCGGCGAGCATACTTATTGCGGAATGCATTCCGCCTACAATGTTCTTCGGCGTCCTGCTTGCCGCGGCAAGCGCGCTCGCGCCTTACTTCGGACTTATCGTTGCGAAGTTCGCGATGGTAATTCTGGGATACATAACGGGCGTTGTTGCGTTCTTCAGCGATTTTCCATTTCCCGTTTCCGCCCCGTTCGGGAACTCGTTTACGACAGCAACGATATGCGCTTTGGCAATGATTTTCTTCGCTTATTATTTTTCGCCCGGAAAAGAAACGGGCAATGCAATCGAAATAAAAACAAATGAGACGTGGACCTCTTGGCTCGTGGCGCGAAACGACAAAAATGAAAAGGTCGGCGAGAGCGCACTAATCTCAAATGAATAAGCCGAATGTCTTAAGTAGAACGGTTTTTTTCTTATTGGCTGCGCTCGGAGTATTCGTTTGGTATCAGGTATCTGCCGGCGCGCCAAGCAAGTCGCCCAAGGTTTATTTTTTGGATGTCGGCCAGGGCGATGCGGAACTCGTGGTATTCCCAGGCAATGTGAAAGTGATGACCGACGCAGGACCGGACAATAAAGTTCTCGCGAGCCTCGCGAAAGCGCTTCCGGTAGACGACCGTTATATCGATCTTGCGATCGTCTCCCATCCGCAACTCGACCATTTCAACGGCTATAATTTTATTCTCGATCAATACAAGGTCGGCGCGTTTATCGTGAACGGCCGGTCAGACACCAAAGGAATTGCGCAGTGGCCCCAGTTGATCGAGAAGATCAAAGCCGAACATATTCCGCTTATCACGCTTGGGGCAGGGGATAGTATCGGTCATGGAAACGATAAAATCGATATGCTTTCGCCGAACCGGGAATTCGTGCAAAGCGGCGAGCTGAACGACACGGGTTTTGTGGAACTCGTGAAAACGCCGGGGTTCCGCACGCTTCTCACTGCCGATACAGGTTTCAATATCGAGGATTACCTGGTGCAAAATCATTTCGACATCAAAGCCGACGTACTGAAGGTCGGGCACCACGGTTCGAAATATTCTTCCGGAGATGCTTTTTTGTCGGCCGTTGATCCGAAAATCGCCGTGATCGAAGTCGGCGCGCACAATACCTACGGCCATCCGACGAAGGAAGCGCTCGCGCGGCTTGCGTCGACGACCGCGAAAATCTTCCGCACCGATCAAAACGGTATGGTTGAGATCATGGCCAAAGGCGGGAAGCTGAAAGTTTTTACGGAAAAATGACGAACACAATGCGTTCGTCATCCTCGCGAAGGCGAGCCTGCCTGCCGGTAGGCAGGGATCCATGCTTTCAGAATCCCAACTATTCGCTTATTCGCGTGAATAAGCCGTCATAAAATCGTACTCTTGTCTATTTCTGGCGGACGACATCTTGCATTCCGGCGTATTTTATGCCATAAGAAATATGGTTCCTTGGAAAATCTTGCAGTATATTTCGAGGCGGGAGACGAAAAAAGGCAGGGCATTGCGTTCGGGGCCGCAACCCCCGGAACAATGTTTGTGCCTGGGCCGCAAACCCGGAAGTCTCTTGGCGACCGCACATCGCAACTAAAGAAGAGGTGGATCATGTCGTTCGTAAAGCTGTATAGAATTGGACAGGTTTCGGCGGTTCTTGGACCGCTTTTGTTCCTCGTCGGTTTATCCTATACGACTCTCGCATATCGGCCCGCGACATTTGTATTTGGAATCGCAGACGGTTTGTAAAGGACCCGTTTCTTTAGACAGTGTTTCTATGAGTTTTCGGCGAATTTTTTCGCCGTTTTTTGTTGTTAAGCTGCAATCTTCTCGGCAAACGCGGCGGGCGGCATCTTGAGGGCGGAGTGTATCCGCTTGTGGTTGT
>JBGPES010000033.1:0-7749 GCA_041482935.1 Minisyncoccia bacterium
ATTTTGCATATACGAATACACGGCGACCACGGAAATTTTGAGCGCCGCGAAATTATCCCACCCCACGCCGGGATCGGTGAAAAAATTCTGTGTTTCAATGTCGAAAACTAATGTATCCATTTTATACGTGCCTGTCGGCAATGTTCGACGCCGCGTAGCTTTCGGGCTTTGTCCTCGGCTCGAAGTTATTCGCGCGAACCATATTTACGACCTCCTGGATCAGCACCTTCGTGGGACCGTTCTCGCCCACATCGATATGAATTTCGAAATCGAAATCGGGAAGCGGGAATTTCTTGAGTTCGGAAAGGACATCCTTAGCAATATCCAAAGAAATCAGGACTTCCTTAATAATCCGCTCGCGAAGCGAGTGCATCTTCTGGGCATCAAGCCGCCTCCAAAAATACCTGCCTCCGTTCCCCACGCGGTGCACGACAACCGCTGTCACAAAATCGGCTTTATTCTTTTGGAAAAGCTCGGAATCCGTACCGATTGTTACCTTATAGCGCCGCGTAAGGTCGGCGTGCATAAAGGCAATAACCTCCTGCACCACTTCGGGCACGGTAAGGCGCAACCCCAGGGAATTATGCAGAAACTCTTGCCCCGTAGAGAGCTTGCTCTTCTCCGGGGCGGCAGGGACCGTTTGTGTTGAAATTTGATTTGCCTCTTTGGTGGATTCGGTATTCATACAACTAGTTGCTAGGTTTTAGATGTTAGTTTTTAGTCAAATACACTGTGATCGAGAACAAAAACTGGTTGCTTGCAATATACGCGTATCAAGATCTTTTGTCAAACAAAAACCCTCCCGAATATTGGGGAGGGGGCAAGCGGGGTTTACCAGTTTGAACTTTTCCACACAACGTTGCCAGCGTGCACATCAAGGATGCTCATGCGCCGCTCATCGTAACATTGATATTCGCCATGAGCGTATCTGAAACTGCGAAAAGTGTACGAGGAATCCCCCGTGTGCGGTACGGCAGGATCATGATATATCTTACCGTCATAGAAACGCACGCCGAGTCCTTTATAAGAACATTCCTTGTTCCAACGATTGGGTTTTTCCAACTTCCAACGGTTGAAAAAAATAACTTCTTTTTCCGTCTCGAACTGTGCGGTAGAACCATTCCAGTGCTGAGAATAAACAGTCGCTCTGAAGCGATAGCTCTCTTCTGGATTTGGTTTCGGGTCTTGCGCCATCACAGATCCAGCACCGAGCGCAGATACAACCAGCAACAGTACCGCAAGCATTTTTCTCATTTCAATCTCCTTATCCGATAGAAACCGCTATCCCAACGATAGCAATTCAAAAAAATAATGTCAACGTTTTATGGCTTTCTACCGCCCGCCGAGCAAAAATCGTATCAATTTTTTCGTATCCTCCGGATTTTTCACTTTCACGTAATCCACTCCGGTGCGCACCACGGCATAGTCGTTCCCGCCGGGAAAGATCGCATCGCCCACAAAAAGCATATCTTTTTTCGGAATGTGCAATTGTTTTTCGATCTGGCGGATGCCATACGCCTTATCGATGCCTTTTTTCGTCACGTCGATCGAAGTAAGACCCCCCATGCGTACCTTGAATCCCGACAGTTCTTTTTGGAGAAGCTGAGCAAGCCGCTTGCGCAGAGGATCATTTTTTTCATTCCACGCTTCCTTGAGCGGGATCGGAGCTTTTTGCCCCAGCGCCGAAAATGTTATCTGCGTGTCGCGGTCCTCAATGGGGGGCGGGCCATACGTTTTTTTAGGATGCACGTAGTTAACTTTTTTGAACACGCGGGCGAACGCCGCCAGTATTCTTTTTTTCTCGCGCGACGAAAGTACATGCTCGTAAACGCACCGCCAATGCCCCCGCTCGAAACGATAGAACGCCGTTGAGCTGGTCGGGAAAAGGAAGAGGCGCTCGAGGCGGCCGTCGCGCTTTGGAAGCTGCCGCACAAACTGTTCCTGAAACAATCCGTATTTTCCTCCGCCGATCACGGCGACCGCCATGCGATCGAGGAGGCGCAGCAAGAGGGCGATCATTTCACGGTCGGCGGGCGCCTTTGAGGGCGTGAGCGTCCCGTCAATGTCGAACACAACTAATTTTTTAGCATGTAAAGAGTTTTTCAACTTCATGGAAGCACGGTACCCATATATTTTGCCATAAATAGAATAAAAAAATAAGGCGGCCATATATAGTCGCCTTTTTTATGAAATTAATACCCGAAAAATCCGGGGATGCGCGATGCGATCTTAAACGCCTCTGCGACTGCCTCATCGAAATCGGCCGGTTTCGGAAAAATATCACCGATCTCAAGACAAATAATTTCTGGCTTGAGTGATATGCGAAAGTCGGCGCGTTCATCGCAGATAAATTCGAAGCCGAAGAACACATGTTCAAGTTCCGCGTTTCCGGCACGCGCATCTCCCGCGGGGAAATACGTACCGGGGAACTTACACTTCCGCTCAAGGGCATAAATAAGTTCGCGCCATAGCAGCGAATGAAGCGCCGGAAAGTTTTTTACTCCGTGCGATTCACCATATTTCATAAATTCCTCAAGAACACTCATGAGATATACATTGGGGTTGCCGGACGTCGGCACAACTTCTTGCGTCATAACAGATCTCCTCCCGATATGCATAATCTGTAGAGAACTGCATTTAGTATGTGCCCGGCTATGCGCGCTGTCAAACAAATTTTAACCAGAACCCATCTCAAAAATACTTCCGGCCAGCGTTACGAGGGATTTCCCCGTATCCGCAAGCCTGCCCGCCACCTGCCTGCTCGTGCCTCGCAGAGGCGGGCGGGTAGCTTCACAAGGCGATGCGGGCGGGGCGCGACCGGCATGCTTGTGCCGCCACAATATTCATCAGTATCGCGGCTGAAGATATGTTTGAGATGGGTTCTGAAATACAGTAAAATATAGAGAGCATGTCCAAAAACCCTTTTCGTTACGAAACGCCTCGGCTTCGAGCGAAAGCCGCGAAGCCAGACAAAGGTGTAGTCGGAGACCACTCCGAGGAGGGATGAACGGCTTGCAGCCGAGGTCCGTGGCGTTGGAGTAGAAAAGGGGGTTTTCGGACATGCTCTAAAATATGGCAAAGCAGAAGAAATCGGAGGAGGAGCAAGAATCCACAAGAAAAGAAAAAAGTCGCGCGGAGCGGCTCCATTCGGATACCAAGAAAAGCATCTGGGCAATCGTTCTTTTCGGAGTTTCCATCCTTCTTGTGCTGGCCGCTTTCGGAAAAGCCGGGCCTTTGGGCGACCTTTCATATAATGGCCTCTTAACGCTCTTTGGCTGGGGATATTTCATACTTCCGGCGAGCCTCGTCTTCGCGGCAGGAGCGCTCCTCATCGGCGAACGGGAGCGATTCGTGGGCACCACGCTTTTGGGGGCAGGACTCATCGTGCTTTCGTTTTTGGGGCTGATCGAGCTCGTGGACACGGGCCATGGCGGCTGGCTCGGGCTTATCTTGGGATCGCTTAAATATCCCTTCGGCCAAACCGCCGCAATCGTGATTAACGTATTCATCTTGCTTGTCGCAGGGCTCATCACCTCAAACATTCCCATCAAACTCCAAAATTTGAAAAAGGCGTTTATTGCCGGAGGTGGACGAAAACAACCCGTGATCACGGGCGGAGAAACGCAAAAAACACCGGGGGATAAGAAGGTGGCGAATGACATGAAAAAAATCGAATTAGATACGGAGGATAAGGATGGGTCGGACTGGGATGATGTCGAAGAAATAGCGCCGCAAGTAAAAAACGCGACGCCTATGAAGCCAAAGAAACCTACCGCACCCACGTTCGAAAATTACGTGCCACCGCCCCTTTCGCTCCTTAAATCCGCGAGCGACAAACCGACGACCGGCGATCTCTTGGCAAACGCAAATATCATCAAACGCACGCTCGACTCATTCGGCATTCCTGTCGAGATGGGGGAAATTAACATCGGCCCGGCCGTCACGCGCTATACCTTAAAACCGGCGGAAGGAATGAAACTTTCGCGCATCGAGGCGCTCCATAAAGATCTGGCACTGGCCTTGGCCGCGCATCCCATCCGCATCGAGGCGCCGATTCCGGGAAAATCTTTGGTCGGCATCGAGGTGCCGAACAAAGCGGCGGCCTTGGTGCGGCTTGGTTCGCTCATGGGCTACCCGGAATTCCAAAAATCGGGACCGCTTGGATTCGTGCTGGGCCGCGACGTATCCGGCGAACCGGTGTTTGCCGATATTGGAAAAATGCCGCATATGCTCGTCGCGGGCGCGACCGGTTCGGGAAAATCGATCCTCATCCATTCGATGCTCATTTCGCTTTTATATAAAAATTCTCCGGCCACGCTCAAACTCATTCTGATCGATCCGAAACGAGTGGAACTCTCCGTGTATGACCGCCTGCCGCACCTCGTAAGTCCCGTGATTACCGAAAGCAAAAAGGCGGTGGGCGTCTTACGCTGGGCAATCGGCGAAATGGACCGGCGCTATGATATTCTCCTTAAGGCCGGAAGCCGCGATATTAAGGGCTACAATGCTTCGAACAAAGAAGAGTCGCTTCCTTTTATCGTGATCGTCGTTGATGAACTCGCGGACCTCATGACGACCTATGGCCGCGACGTTGAGGGCTCGATCGTACGTTTGGCGCAGATGTCGCGCGCGACGGGCATTCATCTTGTCCTTTCGACGCAGCGGCCGTCGGTCGAAGTAATCACCGGGCTTATTAAAGCGAATATTACAACGCGCTTCGCGCTTCAAGTCGCGAGCGGCATCGATTCGCGCACCATCCTTGACACCTCGGGCGCGGAGAAGCTCCTCGGCCGCGGCGACCTTCTGTATGTGTCCTCCGATCTCTCGAAACCGAAACGTATTCAAAGTTCCTACATCACCGAAGAAGAAATCGGCAAAGTCACGAATTTCATCCGCGACAACAACAAGGCGATTATCGAATCGGCGGAAACGGTAAACTTCGGGAACAAGTCAAAAGAAAACGGCGGCGACATGTTCGACGAATATCTCGAAGACGACGACGAAGAGCTCTTCAGTCAGGCGATCGCGATCGTGGCGGAGGCCAAAAAAGCATCTGCTTCGCTGCTCCAGCGGCGGCTCAAGGTGGGCTACGCGCGGGCGGCGCGGCTTTTGGATCTCATGGAGGGCGCGGACCTCATCGGCCCCGGCGACGGCGCGAAGCCCCGCGATGTGAATATTGAAAAGATCGAGGAGCGGCTTTCCTGATAAGCTCTTGAGCTCTGCGGCTCTTTAGCTCGTCAGCCACTCCTTCTCTCATCCTCGCGAAAACGAGCCTGCCCTCCGATAGGCAGGGATCCATGCTTCCGAATAAAAAGGCGCGGTGTTAAGCTGCGCCTTGATAATGAACTGTTTCGCGCTTCACAAACACAAAGTCGGGTGCTACAGTACAAGTCATCAGATAAAAATGGCTATGAACGACCAACAAATATACAACACGGATTTCCCGCAGTTCCTGACCCAGCTCATGAAAGATCGCGGGTTGAATCTCAAGAAGCTCTCGGACGTTTCGGGAATTTCGATAAAACACCTTGAGGTCTTGGCGCGCGGAAATTTCGCGGCACTGCCCTCGGCGCCCTATTTTCGGGGCTATCTTATAAAACTCGGCCAGCTTCTCGATTTCGATTATGAACCGTGGTGGACAAAGCTCAAAGAAGGAGGATTTGTCAATGATTCGGGCGGCCACGACCGTCCTCCTAAAAACAGGTTCGTAAAACCTTCGCTTACCAAGATTGTCTTGATCGCAGTACTTGCGGCGCTCGTGGTTCTCTATGTAGGATTTCAATCCACGAGGATATTCGGCACGCCCGTGATCACGATTTCATATCCCGAAGGGAACCCCGCTCTCACCACCGCACAAACCATCACGCTTGCGGGAACGCTTAAAAACGGCACCAATCTCTACGTAAACAGCGAACTGGTATCGGTCGCAGCAAGCGGCACCTGGGAAAAACCGATTCTCCTCTCAAACAGCCGGACTCCCATCGAGATCCGCGCGACTAAATTTTTAGGCGGGGAAACGAAAATCGTCTTGCAAATTATCTACGAACCCGCATTGACCGCTACTTCGGCCATCCCGTCGCGGTAACGCAAGTCTCGCACAATTATTTCCTCGCTTACGCATTTTCCGAAGGCATAGGTTTTTGGTTTGCGGTTTGCGGCAAACCGCAAACCAGGGCCTTGACTCCCCATAAGATACGTGCTAGCATACGGTCAGAAGTCAGATCTCTTTGACACGAGGTGATTGCGTGGATTGGAAAATAGCATACGAACTCGCAATTGCGCTGCATTATCCAAAAACATTGGAACGGCAGCCGGGAACCGTACAATCATTTCTGAAATCAACGGAAGAGAAAGCAGCCGCGGAAGAAGCGACCGTCATCGTTCGGCGGTATCTCGAGAGCGAGGCAGGCAAAGACCCTTCGACAGCAGCACGCATTACGGGGACGCTCATTGAAAAACGAACCACTGGGAATAAAACCACTAAGCGCGCAATCTCCTTGCCGGCTTTGCCGAGGAAATAATCGGCTAAGAATGCCAGGCGCTCCGACCACGATCGGAGCGCTTTTCTATTTAGAGGAAACCCCGGACGAGCGGCCGTCGCAGAAAAGTAAGCGATGACAATCGCACGCCGCCGACGAAATCGCAACGCGGCGGGACGAGAAAATATCTCGCAACGCGGCTTGAAGATATTTTGGAAGTGGGTTCTGGTTGACGGGCTACTCCGCCCGCAGTACCATAAAAGCAGTTTTCGCATTTTCAAATTGGAGGAGGTCGCATGTTGTTTTTCATAAACATCACCGTTTCATATGAACGGTGCAAGAGGGAAGAAACAATAAATATCCCGGAATGCCTCGGCGAATGGGGAAGTCTCGCGCAAGCTTCGCTGCCCGCGGAAGAAGTCGCCATAAGATACTACCGAGCATATGCCGGACGAGAAAAGCTCAAAATGACATTCAAGGTGTATGCCTGCTACGATTTCCCGTGGAGCAAGGTAGCCGTTCCTATCGGCTCCCCCTTCGGACCGGAGAGCAAATTCGACTTTATCGATCTGAAAAAACCTTAAGATCTTTCCCCGGCGGGCCCAACGGCCCGCCTTTTTTATCGCGAACCGTTGACAGGACAGGAAAATCAGTTTATCCTCGAATACAGCGAATCCGAACGGGGAGGAAACATGATGAAAACCCTGGAAGAAAATTCGTCGTACACGGCGAAAGTCGTCGGCAAATATAAAGTACGGCGCGGCGGGGCAACCATAAGCCTCTGCTCGAGACAAATACTTCCTTCTTTGAATTTCTATGGAGAAACGCTTCCCGCGTTCCATGAACTTTGCAGATCGCACCATGCGCGTTTCTCCCAGAACCGGGTCCCCGAAGTATCGATCGTCATCGAGCTCCGGCATCCCCGGGGAGCCGTCATTCACAAGATGCATATCTTCTCCGAAGATCTGCCTTCGGGAACCAAATATCACGCGGTCGACACCTCCATTATTTTCCCCTGAAGGACCAGGCGAGCCCAAAAGCTCGCCCTTTTTATTAGAACCGATCTCAAGCGCATGCTTCAAACCACCTTTTCAGCTATTTTCTCCGTTTCGCAAGCCTGCCCGGTCATGGGTGCCATGAGAGATGGGCCCAGGGAATCCTCCAGTATCTTTTTATCTTTATTTTATTGACAGTTTATGTCGTTCGCGTAAACTTATACGTATGACACCACAAATTAAAAAAACTAAGGAGGAAAATAAAAAGGAATTGG
>JBGPES010000034.1:0-7674 GCA_041482935.1 Minisyncoccia bacterium
CCAGGAACGGCAGCTGCAGCACATCCGCGAGAAGATCGAATCGATCGGCGGAGAATTATTCCACGACAACGAAAAAGATGTTTTGAAAAAGATCTCGCGCCTCAAGCGCGACATTTCGGAATACCGCATCATCGTGCGGCATCAGGGCGTAATCTTGAGATCGCTCTTTGACCACGGCAAAAAATTCTGGGGCAAGGAAGCCGAAGTATATTTGAACGACCTTTCGGGCGACCAGTTGAAAATTTCCGACCAGCTTGAGGCCTACCGCGAAGCCGCCGCCGACTTCGAAGACACGAACAACCAGTTGATGAGCCTCAAGATCAACGAAGTGATGAAAACCTTCACCACGCTCTCCTTCCTCACCTTCCCCTTCATGCTCCTTGCCGCGATCTTCAGCATGAATACGAAAGATACGCCGCTTGTCGACAGCCCCGGCTCATTCTGGATAATTCTCGCGGCGATGGGAGTCGCCATGGCTACGCTTCTTCTTTATTTCAAGAAGAAAGGGTGGCTATAAATACAAGCTCATAAGCTCGTTAGCCAGCTAAGCCGGGACTAAGCCACTCGATTAAATTGGCTTATGGGCCTAGCTGGCTAACGCCCGCTTACGAGCTAAGACTATATGGACATATTCTCAATTTTACTGATCTTCGTTCCGATCGCGATCGGCGCGCAATTATTGCATCTGCCGGCCGTATTCATTTTTTTCCTTTCCGCGATCGCCATCGTTCCGGCCGCGAAATTGATCGGGGAAGCGACCGAAAAACTCTCGGCGCACAGCAGCCCGGCGCTCGGGGGCTTCTTGAACGCGGCTTTCGGGAATGCGACCGAACTCATCATCAGCGTCTTTGCCCTGCGGGCGGGATTGGTTGAAGTGGTGAAGGCATCCCTCACGGGTTCCATTATCGGCAACCTCCTTCTCGTGCTCGGCATGGCGATGTTTGCGGGCGGCGTACGCCATAAAAAACAGGAATTCAACAGAACCGCCGCCCTTGCGAGCGGCTCATCTCTCTTTCTTGCCGTGATCGCGCTTGTCATACCGGCGATCTTCCTCCGCACCGCGCCTCTTACCGGCGGCAATGTCGTTGAACAGCTGAGTGTCTTTGTTTCCTGCCTTATTATAGTGCTTTACGTTTCGGGCCTATGGTTTTCTCTCTGGACGCATAAAAATCTTTTTTACGCGGAGGAAGTCGGCACAATAATAGAAGGGGGCTGGAGCAAAAGAAAAAGCGCGTTCGTACTTTTACTTGCAACGGTCATCGTGGCTTGTATGAGCGAAATTCTCGTCGGATCCATTACGCCGCTCGTAACACAGTTCGGATGGACCGAACTCTTCATAGGCGTCATCTTCATCGCCATCATCGGCAACGTCGCTGAACACGCCTCCGCAGTCACTATGGCGCTTAGGAACAAAATGGATCTCGCGCTCCAGGTTTCGATCGGTTCCGCCACGCAGATCGCGATGTTTGTTGCTCCCCTCCTCGTGCTCGTAAGCCTCTTTTTCTCGAAGCCGATGAATCTTATCTTTGACACTTTCGAACTGGTCGCGATTGTTCTTTCGGTCGTTCTCGTGAATATCATCGTTGCCGACGGCGAATCGAACTGGCTCGAAGGATTACAACTCCTCGTCGCCTATATTATTATCGGCATCGCGTTCTTTTTTCATCCATAATCTTGACGGTCAGCGCTCCCCCGCGCTACACTCGGGGATAGATATTATCAGTTAAATGGGAGGTTTTATGTTTCTGCTTTTCGCCTTTTTCTGTATCGCCTATACGGAATTTCTCAATGGAGGCAAGCCAGCAATGTGGCAAGCCGTGGAAGTCATAAGTGTGCTGGTAGCTTTCTTCGTCATCCTCCTCGTCTGCCTGAACCAACCGCGCGCTTCTTTTTGGAAGTTTTGGGAGGGAGTATGACAACCGGGCGCACGAAGCAAGGCAGCGGCAAGGAAAAGTGCCCGTTAAACTGCGGCTGCATGTGTTGCCCCTGCCAGAGCGGCTATTGCAATAATGGTTGTGGCTGCGGATGCCGAGAAATCCGGACATGACACACCCCCAATCCACACCTGCGGGCTTGATCCATGCAATCATCCGTAGCCCATCCACATCTCACGGAGCATCAGGAACGATGCGCCTTTTTATTTTCCTGTGGTAAAATTCATATATTATATAAAACATGGAAAAGGAACCGAAACAGAGTATTGAGCGTCTCAAGCAACTTGCCGACGAGCTTGAACGGCTTGAATTGGAAGCGAGCGATGGACGAGGCATCGTCTACGTTCATTGGATCGTCGGAGACTTGCGAAAAGGAGATTTTGAAATTGCGAAAACAAATTATCGGCAACAAAGCGATAAATACGGCGCATATCCAAAAATCGTGAAATTCCTCGAAGGGGCCGGCATCGCAACAGATCTTCAGGCATGGATGAAAGAAGCTTGGAAAAAACATGGCGATTAAAATGATCAAGCTCTACAACACCCTCTCCCGCGATAAAAAACCGTTGCCCGACAAGGAAAAGATCGGTATGTTCGTCTGCGGTCCCACGGTATATGACTATCCGCACATCGGCAATGCCCGCACGTTTATGGTATTCGATATTATTGCGCGCTATCTCCGGAGTCGCGGCATAAAACTCTTTTATCTCCAAAATGTTACGGACATCGATGATAAGATATTGAAACGTGCGGAGGAAGAAAAAACCGACTGGAAAACGATAAGCCGCCGCTACGAGAAGATTTTTTTGAACGATATGAAAAAACTCGGAATTAATTCCGTGGACAAATACGCGCGCGCGACGGACTTTATTCCGCAAATCGTAAGCCAGGTAAAACGTCTCGTCGAAAAAGGAAATGCTTATCTCATCGAGGGCGACGGATATTATTTCGACCTCAAAACATTTCCCGAATACGGAAAACTCGCGGGGCGCACCGTGGAACAGGCGGAGGACGCCACGAGCCGTATCGACACGAGCGATAAAAAAAGAAACAGGGGTGACTTTGCGCTCTGGAAGTTTTCGGTAAGCGGCGAACCCGGCTGGAAAACGGAACTGGGCTTCGGTCGCCCGGGCTGGCACATCGAGGATACCGCGATTAGCGAACATTTCTTCGGACCGCAATACGAACTTCACGGCGGCGCGCTCGACCTGAAATTCCCCCATCACGAAGCGGAGATCGCGCAGGCGGAATCCATTTCGGGGAAAAAGCCCTTCGTACAAATCTGGATACATGCGGGATTCCTGTTTGTGAACGGCAAAAAAATGTCGAAGAGCCTGGGTAACTTTATAACCGTCGATGAATTCTTGGGACGCAATTCCCCTGAAATTTTCCGCTGGATGGTCTTGAACCACCACTATCGCTCCCCCATCGATTACACGGCAGAACTGTTGTCGCAAAGCAGAAGTTCGCTCGGGAAAATACATTTGTTCACAGAGAAATTAAAGATTGCGGCGAAACGAAAATCGTCTGGAAAGACGGACCTGGATCCCCGCTTTCGCGGGGATGACAGTACGGGCAACGTACTGGAACGCGTGGCCAAAGCGCAGGCGGAATTCCATAAGGCCATGGACGATGATTTCAACACCCCGGGCGCCGTCGCTTCCCTTTTCGAGATCGCCCTCGAATTCCAGGATAAATTGTGGCTTCTCGACCCCGCGGACGCGAAAAACCTCGTTCTTTACATAGAATCGACGCTTAAAACCCTCGGGATCTCCTTGAAGTCTCCGAAAATTCCCAAGGAAATCAAAGCGCTTGCCAAAAAACGCGAATCGTTCAGAGCTAGTAAACAGTTTATCCAGTCCGATGCCTTGAGAAAGGAGGCGGATGCGTTAGGATTCATAATTGAGGATACGCCAAGCGGGCCATTTATTTGGCCGAAATGACCCCAAAGAAATGAATCGTTGTATTTCTTCGGGATCATCCTCGCGAAGGCGAGGATACAGTTTATTACTTTAGAAAATACAGATCTTCGCTTTCGCGAGGATGACGAAAGAGATAATAATCATGTCTCCAAAGAAATCCCAACTAAAAATCCCGCCGCAGAATCTTGAAGCCGAACAGGCGGTTTTGGGAAGCATCTTGATCGACAAGAACGCCATCTATCGCGTGGCGGACATGCTCGTGCCCGAAGATTTTTATTCTCCGGCGCACGAAAAAATTTACAGCATCATCATTGAGCTTTACGAGAAGCGCCAGCCGATCGATCTTCTCACGCTCACAAGCCGGCTTAAGGAAATGGAACTCCTCAAGGAAATCGGCGGTTCGTCGTATCTCGCGGAACTTACGAACCGGGTAGCCACCTCCTCGCATGTCACGAGCTACGCAACGTCAGTCAGGGAAAAAAAGATATTGCGCGATCTGATCCGCGCCTCGGCCGAGATCGCCGAAGACGCATTCGGATCGCAGAACGCAGTTGAAGATCTCGTTGACGATATCGAACAAAAAATACTTTCGATATCCCAGAAATCCGCCCCGCAAAATTTTCTTTCGGTAAAGGACGAGCTTAAGTCCGCCTACGAACGCATCGATAAACTGCACGAAGGCGGCGACAAGCTCCGCGGCATACCCACGGGTTTTTTCACGCTCGATAATAAATTGTCGGGACTGCAGAAATCGGACTTGATCGTCCTCGGCGCGCGGCCCTCGTCCGGAAAAACCGCGTTCGCGCTCGATATCGCGAGAAACGCGGCGCTGAAGGGCCACACCGTGGGAATTTTTTCTCTTGAAATGTCGCGCGAGCAGGTCATCGACCGCATCATCTCCGCCGAATCGCACGTGCCGCTCTGGCACATCCTCACGGGCCGCATCCAGGATGATTCCGAATTCTCGATGATACGGAACGCGCTCGACCATCTTTCGACCACAAAACTTTTCATCGACGATTCCCCGTCTTTGAACATCCTTCAAATGCGCTCCATGGCGCGCCGCCTCCAGGTGGAGCACGGTTTGGACCTCTTGATCGTGGACTATCTCCAGCTCATCCGCCCGCGTACGAACAGCGACAATATGGTGGCTCAGGTCACGGAGATCTCGCGGGGCCTTAAAGCGCTCGCCCGTGAATTAAAGGTCCCCGTGCTTGCCGTCTCCCAACTTTCACGCAATGTCGAGCAAAGAGACCATAAGGTGCCGCGGCTCTCGGACCTCCGCGATTCGGGTTCCATCGAGCAGGATGCCGACATCGTCATGTTTATCTATCGCAAGGAACGCGACCAGAGCGACGGCAGTACGAGCGTCCAGAATACGACGCAAATTCTTATCGCAAAGCACCGCAACGGCCCCATCGGCGAAGTGGATCTCCATTTCGATCCGGAACGCGTGACTTTCAAGAACATAGACAAGCGATACAACGAGGAGGTGGAAGTGCAATGAAACAGCCGGAAAAAATTAGCCAAGAAGTTTTGAAGCCAGGAAGCTTCGAAGCCAAGCAAAACGATTGGCTCCCTGACTTCCGAATTTCCGTGCTTCGAAACTTATGAATACAAAGCTTCCCGAAGCGATCAAAAAACTCTCGCGCCAATTGGCCGAGCTTCCTTCGATCGGACCGCGCCAGGCAACGCGGCTGGCTTTTTATTTGATAAGCCAGGGCGAAAACGCGATCCGGACCCTCGCGAAAGACGTGGACGACTTGCGGCAAGTGAAAACCTGCGAACGCTGCTTCTTCGTGCATCAGAACAAAGAAGGCCTCTGCGATATCTGTAAGAATCCCGCGCGGCGGAAAGACGTGATCGCCATCGTCGAAAAAGAAACCGACGTGATGTCGCTCGAGAACACCGGGATATTTACCGGCCGCTATCTGATCCTGGGACCGATTCCCAAAACCGGCCTTCTTGAAGACTGGCAGAAGCTCCGACTCCAGAGTTTGAAAAGTTTTATACAAAAAGAGTTAAAGGATCCTTTGGGTGCCTCAGGACGAGGCAAGGCCGAGGAAATAATCCTCGCCTTCAATCCCACCTCGGTCGGAGATTTTCACGCTTCGATCTTGACCAAAGAACTCGGTGATTTTGCCAAAAAAATAAGCCGTCTGGGAAGAGGTCTTCCAACAGGCGGCGAAATTGAATTTGCGGACGACGAAACGCTTGGGTCCGCGATCGAGAAAAGGGGCTAAGGAAATCGAAGAAGAGGATGTTTCCGAGCCAGGTCTTTAGAGTTGAATTGAGAGTTGCCCAGCATTACGATGACTTCGGGTTCGGTATATCCTTGAAAATCCCTTATAATCGCTGCCGTTTCCTGCTGTCGACCCATGGCAAAACACGTTAGCATCGTACGCAAATGCCTTCGGTCAACCGCGTCTCTGAATTTTGGTCTCACGCAATGGTTCATATAGTTTGGAATATGTCTCAGCATCGTTCACAAGATCCCTCCAGGGGCGGGCAGGCATCCACCCCCGTACGCTGGAGAAATAAAAAAGGCCAAACACGTTTGCGTTCGGCCTTAATCTGAGGAGTGTTTATGTGCGCGGCAGCGATTTCTGTCGCCAATCAGCAAGGCGCTTGCGGCCCATTTCGATGGATTTCAATGCTTCTTTGAGTAAGTCGGCATCAACCGTGGGGTCGTCTGGAGAACGCCACAATGAGCCGTTGGTCAAGTGCTCGTCTTGGATCAGCACATTGATAATCCTCGAGTCCCGGCCTTTTTCTTTGACGACTTCAATGTCGACATCCTTATGCCCCTTACCCCATCCATACCAGATCGTCCCGTACTCGCGCTCAACTCCGTCCCGATCCGCGTAGTGCCAATAGCTCCTTACGACCAACGTTCCGCCCCGCAAGCCGTCGGCCATGAAAAACTCTTCGCTGCCCGATACGAACCTTCCATGCGGGAACGCGACGATACTCATTCCCCCCGGTATGAGAACGCCGAAAAAAATCCACCACAGAACGAGCACTGCTGCACTTACGGTAAAAGCGGTCTTTTTTACCACGATAATCCTCCCCTTGTGAACCTAAAGCTAATAGGAATAATATATTAGTTCCGTCGATTTGTCAATATTTCGCATAGACCTTATTTTTACTAACATTTTTCAAACATCGCCCGCCGGCAGGCAGGCAGAGCCACTCCTGCGCACGGTTAGTTGATCCTGACCATCCTCTGCTTCACCTTCTCTTTTCGGCCCTCAAGCATCTTGAGGCGCCCCCTTGCACGCGGAAGGTCGGCAGGATCAGCCCTCCCCGCCTCGATCTCCGCAATTTTCTTTTCCGTTTTTTGTATCTCGAGGTCCAGCGATTTCATCTTTATGCGCAACTCCTCATACGATTCCTGCGGAATGTCGTCTCCTTCGGAAGATGATTCTTGATCGAACCATAATTCGGGCGTTTTCATGTTCTATAGCATACCACGCATTTCATTAATTGTTCAAGAAATTATTGTGCGGGATGCTCTTCAATGATGATCGGCGCATGATTTAGTTCGCGGTTGGCAAGATATCCGAGCCCGAAGCTCAATGCGGACACGAGAAAAATGATCGCGCCCAGGATTATTTCTTTTTTGCGCCACATCAACCATTCCTTAATTATATTCATAGCTTAAGTTTATTTATTGTCATCCCGGTCCCGCATCTCGGTACGGGATAAACTCCGACCGACCTGCCGGTAGGCAGGGGTCCATGCTTTTAGTTACAATTGAAAAGCATGGATTCCGGCCTACGCCGGAATGACTGATGGTTTGGAAATCAGAAATTTAG
>JBGPES010000035.1:0-7627 GCA_041482935.1 Minisyncoccia bacterium
CTGAAGGATCGCGTCGCCGCAATACGGTCCTATCTGAGAACACGTTGCATTACAATGCCGGTCCGCAGTCGACGTACTGTATAAACCGGTGTTATTTCCCAAACCGCTGTCGCACACCTCGTCCCCGGTCACGAGCCCGTCTCCGCATACGTCGATACGCACCGTCGTGGTCGCGGTCGAGAGCTGTGCATGGGCAAATAGAAACGGGTAAAAAACGACACATCCAGAAATAACGAGAGTGAATACCCTCGATGCGGAAAACGGGTAACCCTTCATAAAGGTGATGGGCGGTTTAATTGAGGCTCGACCCCTTTCGCCTCATTTTTCCATAGATCTTCCTGCCAATCCAGTAAAGACAGAGGAGGATGAAAAGCCCGCCGCCGACGATGGTCGCCTGTTCCGACGTCCTTAATCCGATAAACCCAAAGCCCTGATAACCGGGGATCGCCCCATACGGGAGAATGCCCATATCAAGCTCACCCTGATCGACGATTTTATCATTATTATAGATCTTAAATACGGCCTTATATGCCCCGGATTTGAGACGGGTAGGAAGCTCGGCCACAATCTTCTTTATAACGAATGGGTCGATTTTCTCGATACCGCCCAGATTTTCCGTCGTTTCGAGAATGGGTCCCCCGCTTGACTGGCTGATGTCGAATACCACCTTCGTAGGGCCGAAAGCGACATTTCCGGTATTTTCAACCTGCATCGTAAAGCTGATCTTTCCCGGGAAAAAGAACCACCAGGCCCTGTGCCCCTCTTCGACGGGGGCAAGCGTGATTCCCCGGACGTTAAAATCATAAATTTTCTTATCGACGACATTCAACGCCACGTCAATTTGAGCGCCCAAAGCGATGCCCACCGTACCGGGCGTCGGTCCCGTAAACGGCGCGATAACCACGCGGATATTTCCTTTGTAGGATCCGAATTTCGCTTGCGAAGGAACGGCGACGTTCACCGTCATCGGCAACTGTTGCTCGCTTTTGTGCATCACAAAACTCATTCCCTTGTCGATCGTGATCCAGTCATCCGCACCGGGAACATCGACCGTAACCTGCACGTTCAGATCCTCGACGGGATCGCTTCGCGACAACACGATTTTCTGGTTATAACTCGAACCCCTGATCAAAGAGTCGTTTTGAACGTAGGGGGGCGTGATACCAAAGCCGGCGAATGCCCTGTGGGTCCCAAGCAAAAAAAACAATAGGCCAATGACCAAAAATACTTTTTTATTCATTAGAATAGAGCTCTCCGCCCCTATGAAAGCCACAGAAAGCCCATGCTACTAATGATAGCCCATATTTCGAATTTCGGAAAAGCCCCGCTCCGTTATGCGGAACGGGGGAAAATCACTACCAAGCTTGAGCCGGAGATTTTACACCGATAATCGTATTCTGGCCGGTATAGCTTCCGGCAAGTATGATTGAAGACGGAATCGCGATACCCCAATAGGTGCTCCCTGAGGCAGGATTCAAAACAATCGTGCTCTTTGGAATGTGGATGCCAAGCAGAGCGCCGGGGTTCACGAGAAGCGCGGTTGCCGTAGAGGAAGCGTACCCGACCGAAGAGGTCGCGTATTTTTCCTGGCCGACGGGAACGGTGGAGGTAGCGCTTACAGGACAGCCGGGATATGTCGTACACATATCAAGACCGTATAACGTATGATCCAGGCCGACATTGCCCTGCGCCTTTACGCTCGTCGTCGCAACGATAGGATTGTTCTGTTGTCCCGGCGAGAGCCCTCCGTAAGTGATCGAGGAATTAAGCAGGCCATATGCGAGATAACTTGATAACTCATTGCCGGTGCTTCCTTCAATGAGCGAGGACGTCGCAAGGTTATCGTCAGAAATCTTCACCGAAGTAAGCCAGTTTTGATTGAAAAACTGAGTAGCGGTCGCGTCTGCGCCATCCGTAGGATCCGCGAGATACTGCAATGCATAGGTACAGGTAAACGTAGTCGTAAGCGTTGAAGAGCTTGGACACGACGCATCTTGTACGCATGTCGCAGTCCAAACGCTTGAGGTGGTTGCTATGGGGTAGCAATTATTCGCATTGTATTGACCGGTGGTCTGGCAATTCGCCTGCGTGATGCCTGACCGATAGACATTAACGATGGTCGAAGTGGCAACGATCTCGTTGCCGCCGGCGGCGTTCATACAGCTATTATCATCCCTCGCGGTGAACTTTGTGGTGAAATTGATCGTTGATGTCTGCGGATTGGTAAGGGTAAGATTGCCGGCACCGCTCCAATCGTTCAGCGAAATAGTAGCCGACGCAATGGACGGAGCGACGTTGTTCACGGTGGTCGAAGCATTTCCTCCTTGCGAACCTCCCGATGCCGCAAAATTATGCTGATCGAGAACATAGCCAAACGAACCGTATACTTTATCCGGTAGCGGATCGGCAAGCGTTGAAGAACAGGACGGATTTAAGGTTGCAAGACTGCTCGAACAATATGTTCCGCCCGATCCGCACGCGCTGCCGGTAAAATCACTTGCCTTACATACGAATAATGCGACCGTGTCGGTTGCTCCGGGAAAATTATCCGTATCGGACGCATTGGAAAACCACGTCACGATCCCTCCGGGATTTGCCGGAGAGTTATTCGTGAACGATGAAAATACCGGACGATGGTTTACGATAAAAGGCGACGCAGTATTCCCCGTTCCCTGTTTAAACGTCGCATTGCAGGCGGGATTCGAAACATTCGCGTCGCAGATCCAGGCAACCCACACATTGATCTGCGCATCGCCCGCAAGAGTGGTATACGAGGACAACGCCTGAACAGTTGAAGTAGTAAGCCCCGAAACCGCCCATTGGTTTCCTCCTCCGCCCGCGCACGTGGGAGCCGCACCGGAATTCGCAGTCGGCGTGCTCGATGTTTTACAAATTAAAAGATAATACGAGTCATTATTCGAGTCCGTTGCGGTGCCGTTCCAGGTAACCGCGCTCCCCGCGTTCGTCGGACTTGACGTTGATGATTCCACGGCTTCCTGGGCATCAACCGTCCACAAGGGCGGAGTATTCAATACCGTAACCGTCGTCGTGGCGGTGTCTGCGAACGAATGAGGGAGTCCGAAACGAAAAACTTTGAGCGAGTTGAAGGGATTTAAGAGCAAAAAGAGCAACAAAACAACCCCAAGCGCGATGGTAAGAAGCGTTATTTTACCGTAAGTGTTCCACATAAAAATTTCACCTCGCCTCTATAAGTCTGATTATAACAAAGTGGAGCTTTTGACTTGTCAAAGTTATGCACAGCGCCACCCCGAAACCCCGTAACGCCTTCTTTCCGTGATTACTTGTAGCGAATCGCGTCGAGCGGACTTAACGCGGCGGCCCTCCGTGCGGGAAATACCCCGGTAAAGAACCCTACGAGCGCCGAAAAGGCGGCTATAAAGGTGAGAAACGGCAGAGGAAAGCTAAAAAGCTGGATTGCGGTCCCGCCGAAGTGGGTTGCGGTGAGGTTGATGGCGAAATTGAAGGTAAACCCAAGCCCCACCCCGATCGCCATTCCCACCATGCCCCCCAAAAAGCCCACAATAACGGCCTCCGAAAGGAAAAGTATCTTGATATCCGCGGGCGAAGCTCCGATCGTTCTCATGATGCCGATTTCACCGGTTCGCTCGAGCAACGTCACGGTCATGGTATTGAACATTCCAATCGCGGAAACGATAAGCGCGATGCCTCCGAAGATGGCAAGGACCGCCTGCACTCCTTGGAAGATCTTATTCGCCTGATCCACCGTCTTCGAAAGCGCGGTTACGGCGAATCCTTCCTTCACGATCTCGCTCTGCGTCGCCGCCAAAAAATCCGTCTTGCTCACCTTGACCTGCGTCTTTGAATAAAAGGGCGGAGCGTACTGTTTTGAAAGATCCGAAAGGGGAATGGTCGCGGTGATCGCTCCGGCTTCATTCGTCACTCCTTTGATCACGTATTCTTTGTTCAGCGGCACTTCCTGCGTTTCCCCCGTATCCGGATTTTTTATGGACATGCGAAGTTTTACTGTTTTTCCGATGACCGACTTGGGATCGCTGATTTGAAAAAGTTTGAGCGTGGTTCCCGAAAACACGATGGAACCCGCTCCGTCGTCTTTGAATAAAGTACCCGCGTCCGCGGTCACGCCCGCATACCGAAAGTATGAGGCATTCACTCCCTGAAGCGTCACATTGCCAGTCACGCCGTCGAGCGTGATGAGCGCGGGGAGGCTCGCAAGCGGAGAGACGTCGATGACATTCGGAATCTGTTTGAATTTATTCAATGCGTCGTCCGTAAGACGGATCGTTCCTCCTCCCGAGTTTTGCACGTTCAAACTCAAAAGCGTATCGCCCAAAATGATTTTCTCGAGGAGAACTCCCTGAAGGCCGAATCCGAGCCCGACGAGGAGCACGACCGCGGAGGTGCCTACGCCCATACCCAAAATCGTAAGCCACGTACGCGCGGGATTGGTCTTGAACATACGCGTTGAAAGTTTGATGATGTCCTGGGTTCTCATAGGAAGAGTTGAAGGTAGAAGGTTTGTAAGGTGAAAAGTTAAAAACGCTAGAGTTTTTTAATGAAGCCCGAGATGAGTCTCGAAATTTCTAGAAGAAGATCCTGTGTTTTTTCAAAATCTGCATCCGTAATATATTGCAAAGCTTTAGCGAGGTACGCCATTGAACGTACTTCGCCGCAAGATCCTTTGGCGATAAATAAAAATTGTTTTAGCTCTCTACTGCTTCTTCGCTCAAAACCCTCGGCAATATTATTAGAGATACCTGTCGCTGCTCTTTGGATTTGATTTCTGAAGCTAAAATCTCGACTATCCTGAAAGAGCCGATAAATCAATAATGCAACCTCTTGTCCTTTTTGCCAACAGATCAAATCTTCAAATTTTTCTACTCTCATATCTTTGTACTTTTCACTTTATGACTTTCTACTTTCAACTATTACAGGTGCACTCCTTGCGCAATAAGTTTTTCGAGATAACGGGAGGCGATGCGCGCTTCCTTGAGCGAAAATCCACCTCCATTCTTTTCGGACATAATGCTCAGCCGGTCGAGAAAATCTTCCATGGTGATGAATCCCGCCACCCGACTCGCGAGGTTTTCATCGAGCCATCGCTTTTTGTATTCGTCAACCGCAAGTCCGCACTCGCTCGTGAGCATTTTTCGCAGATCGGCAATGCGCTCTTTCTGTTTCGGTGAAGCATATTTTTCCTGCAAACGCGTCCGATACTGCCTGATCTCCCGGGCCAAAGAGACGATATTTTCTATTTTTTGCGCCATAATCAGCGACTTTTCGAAAGGAATTTCCAATCCCCCGCGCGAAAACGGCACCATGAGCGATTGCGCGAATTTCTCCTTGGTTATTTTGCCCTCGATCATCATCTCGACCAGCTTCTCAACCAGTTCAATCTGTTCTATCCCGATATCCTGAGTCAAATAATTCACGATGCTTTTCACTTTCAATTCCTCGATGGATATATAAGGATAGATGCGCGCCAATTTTTCAATTTCCGTGAGAATAGTCGTCCCCGGGCTCACCGATTTGATTTGTTTCTTCTCCGGATTTATCACTTCCCGCTCCACGCCGCCGTCTTTCATGAAATACACCCGATGCGCGTACGGAAGAAATTTTGCATCGTGCGTCACAAGAATGATCGTCTTTTTATCCTTCACGTTGATCTCCTCGAGCGTATCCATAACTTCCGCCGATGAAACGGAATCAAGGTTGCCGACGGGCTCATCCGCCAAGAGGATTTCCGGGTCGTTGACGAGCGAGCGGGCAACCGCGATGCGTTGCATCTGCCCTCCCGAAAGATTCGTCGATATCTTCCTTGCCTGCTTCTCGACGCCGAAACGTTTGAGAAGCGCCATTGCTCTCCGTTCACGTTCGCCGGGAGGAACGCCGGCGAAAATAAGCGGCAGGCCCACGTTGTCGATCGTCGTAAGCGAAGGAATCAAATTGAATGATTGATAAATGATACTGATAACGCTTTGCTGGAAACGCACCATCTCATCCGAGTTGTATTTATAGACATCTTCTCCTTTTACGAGAAGCGTTCCTGAAGTCGGCGCAAGAATTCCCAAAATACTGTAGAGCAGTGTTGATTTGCCGCACCCCGACGGACCGAAAAGAATGATATATTCTTCGGGATAGATATCCAAAGACTCGCCACGCAGAGCCGCATACTCGTTCGACTGGCCCTCGTTGTAGATGACTTTTAGGTCTTTTATTTCGATGATGGGTTTCATGGTTTTTAACTCACGACTGACCACTTATGACTAACGACAAAAATAGAAAAATTAAGGGTCATGTGCGCAGAGTGGCTTAGTCGTAAATCGTAAGTTATAAGTCGTTAGTCATTTTTACTTTCCGATATTATTTACCCAGCCGAATGTTCCTTGGAAATTTTGAAGGATGAGATCGATGATATTTTTTTCCTGCGTCGGGGTGTACAACACAAAGTCTTCGGATTTTGCATGATTGTTGTTTTTGTCGTTGCACTCGACCCAAAATTTGTATACCGTCGACGGAGTGAAGTCGGTAATGACTTGCGTATGCTTCAGCACGTACCCCGTTTCCGGAGAAAGCGACACCTTGTTTTCGTTCGTCACCGTGACGCCCTCGCCGTAGAATAGCTGGCATATTGAAGGTTTGTCGGTATCCCAAGCGATGATGGTCTGCACTTTCACATCCGAACCGGGGTAGAGGGTCGATTCGTTGCCCACATTCGTGATCACGGGCGGTGTATCGTCTTTCGTGGTGATGAACGTGATCGGCTGGCTTGAGATGATATCTCCGCTCACCGTATTCGCCTTGATAAGAGCGGAGTAATTGGTCCTGAACTTCAGATCAGGTAACCGAATCGTGTGGCCGATCTGCATCGAAGGATCGCCGATTGATTTCGTTTCTTTCGTGCTCAAGTTCGTATATTCCACAAGACCTCCGGCCGGCACTTGCGTCGACCAGGTAAGGGTCGCGGTATCTTCGCCGACGCCAATAAGGTGGATACCGAAGATCTGCGGAAGAACGGATTTGGTGGTGAATGTTTTATCATCCGTTTGAGCCTGAGGACCGATCTGCGGCTTTGAAGTGATCCTATAGTGATAGAGCGTTTGCGAATTCAGCCCCCGAAGGGTGATGCTGTGCGCCAGCGTATATGTTTCCGCGTCTTCTTCTTTGTGCGCATATCCGCCGCTAGAATATTCTCCGTCCGATGCGTAATCGACGATCGAATTCGCTTCTTTGTCCGTGGCCCAATTTATCGTCGCGGTGTCTGTCCCGATATCAAGATGCGGCTCTCCTATGATGATTGGCGGAGCAAGCGCCGCCTCTCCGGCCGCTTGCAATTGTTGTTGGATAATTTCTAGCGCCTTCGCATCGGTTACCTTGTTCAGAAGCTCCGAGATCTTCTCCGTAAGCAATTTTTGACTGGCATTCGCGACCTGGGAAATTCCAGGGATTTGCACGGTTCCTGAAGTTGTAAATTGGAAATTCGCCGAAAAGCTGCTGTTCCCCTGCGCATCGGCGGATCTTATGCGGAAAAAATACTGGGTCGCCGGATCCAAATTGGAAATGACGATCTCGTGCGCGGTAACGGACGGATTCGGATCTTTGGCGATGCCAAGGTCTTTTGTCGTTC
>JBGPES010000036.1:0-7621 GCA_041482935.1 Minisyncoccia bacterium
AGGAGGTCGCGCAGTACGTAGAAAATTTTCCGTACGACGTACCAGGCGGCATAGATCTTCCCTTCTTTTCGCGTGAGGTGCGAATAAGTAATATGTTCTTTGGAAAGCAATTCGCCGTCGTCGCCCATGCCGCGCGTCGAGGCCGAAACGAGGGAGATGCTTTTATCGGCATCAAGAATTTTCATGCACGACGCAAGCCACTCTTTGTCCAAAAATCCGTCCTGCCCGGCGATGATATCAAGGAATTCCCCTTGCGCGCGCGCCACCCCTCTTTCGGTCGCCTCCCAATTGCTTTCATCGGGCTCGGAATAGAACTTAATCCGCGGATCACGATCGCTGTATTTTTTTACAATCGCCGCCGTATGGTCTGTCGATGCGCCGTCCATAACAAGCAATTCCCAATCTTGGTAGGTCTGCGCCAACACGCTCTTGATCGTAGTCTCGATGTATTTTTCCACGTTGCGCACGGGGCAAACGATCGAGATCCGCGGTGATGATTCCTTCGTGATGTTGGACATAGTTTTTAAGAATGTTCGGGCGATCTCATAATCTCTTTTACAAATTCACTGAAATTTAAATGTTCCTTAACGTAGCGCTGGCCGGCAGTGGCAATGTCGGCAAAGAACTTCGGATCATCGATGAGGCGCTTAACCTGGCTCGCGACCCGCTCGGGGTGCAGGGCATCGAAAAAGAGTGCCTCCTTGCCATCCGCAAGGACATCGGGCATCGATGTCGCGCGGGAAATAAGTGCGGGCATCCCGGCGGCCATTGCTTCACATGAAGTTGCGATCCACACGTGTGCACTGTTCGGAGCAAGGCTTATGTGCGATTCGCGGAGCAACCGCATCATCTCATGCTCTTCCACACCCTCGAACCGCGCATCTATGTACTCTGCGACGCCGGATGCCTTAATGCAATCTTCAAAGCTTTTCCGGTATGTTTTGTCGCCGTAGTAATCCTTGCAAACGACGACAGAACGCACGTTGTATCCATCCTTCCGCAGTAACGCGGTCGCGGCAACCACATCCTCGAAGCGACGCTGGGGACTAAGCGCTCCCACTGCGAGCAATTGAACTATTCCCTTTCGGTCCACGGTCTTAACCGGAGAATAGAAATAATTAAAGTCCACGGGATTGCCAATAAGCTTCGCTTTATAGCCCAGTGATTCAGCGCCCTCTTTATATTTTTTGTCGTAAACCACAACCCAATCGATCCATCTCGAAAAACGTTTCATCCGCAGGCCTTCGTAAAATGCGATCGCCTTACTAGCAAGATTGGTCAAAAAATTATTCTTATGTGAATGATAGAAGGGCGGGTTATTCATGATCCAAACCGCCTTCGCTTTCGGATGCGCCTGTTTATAGCGGGCCGCCGCCACATACGTCGGATCGTTTTCGGCGAAAACAAAATCAAAATCCTGATCGAGTTTTTCTCCAATGCGATACGCGGCGGCGACATACAGACGGTTCCGGCGGATGCGTTCCGAGATTTTTCCCCAGAGCCCCGAAGCGCCGCGGACGGATGCGAGCGGACGGGGGGGCGGCACGACAACAACCTCCATGCCCCGGTGGAGATCGGGAAGAAATGCGGGGTTGAATTCGGAGCAATAGATCTTCACCGAATGTCCCTCAGCCTTACATTCCTTGGCGACCGAAAGGACCATGCGCGGATCACCGCTCGCGGTTGCAAGATAGAGATGGAGAAATGCGATTTTCATCCCGTTAGAGATAGGAAACGCTTTGCATTTCCGTTATTATATGGCGAGACTTTTGATTGATATATGAACATGATTAAAAGATTAACTTGGTCTGTAGATGGGCCATCTCTAACGGGATCATAAATGATAAATATGCAGTACCTTCACTGTAAGGCAAAATGCGGGCGGAAGACAACTTGTAAAGCCTGCGGCAGTCAAGTATTATTATACCCATGAGCAAGAAACTCGTGAAGGTTCCCATCGGAAAACTGGCGGCCTGCCAAATTTGCGGCGGGAAAAAGCTGGAAGACATCATTAACCTCGATCATCAGCCGCCGTGCGACGTACTGCCGAATGCGAAGGAGGTAAAAGAAGAAGAGATCCACTACCCCATCAACGTGGTCCGCTGTACCGCATGCGGCCTCGTACAACTCGACTTTATTCCGCCGCCCCAGATCGTATTCCATAAAAAATATCCCTACCGCACCGGCATCACGAAGATGCTTGTGGATAATTTCGCCTCGCTCGCGGCGCAGACCGTGAAAGCCCTGGCCCTCAAGCCCGGATCGCTCGTTATCGATATCGGCTCGAACGATGGAACGGCGTTACAGCAATTCAAAAACCACGGCATGCGCGTTCTGGGCATCGAACCGACCGATGTCGCGCATATCGCGCTCCGCAATAAGATCCCCACGATAAACGCATTCTTCACCGAAAAGATCGCCCGGGAAATAGTGAGGCGCCACGGCCAGGCATCGCTCGTCATCGCGACGAATGTCTTCGCGCATATCAACAATCTCTCGGGCTTTATGAAAGGCATCGACCGGCTCTTGCCGACGGGCGGAGTATTCATCTCCGAATCGCAATATCTCCTGGATACCATCCAAAAAACGCAGTACGATACGATGTACCACGAACACTTGCGGTTTTATTCCCTTAAACCACTCGTATTATTGTTCAAAAATTTCGGCTTCACTCTTACCGATGCGGAGCGAATCCACTCTTCCGGCGGATCGATCCAGGCCCGGGCAACCAAGGGCAAAAACCTCAAGCAATCGGATCGGCTGAAGAATCTTATCCGTGCGGAAGAAAAATTCGGGCTCTATAAGTCTGGCACATTCAAGAATTTCAAAAAGCGCGTCGAGCTCTCGAGACTCACGCTCGTGAAACTCCTTTGTGAAATAAAACTTGCCGGCAAGACCATCGCCGGCGTCGGCAGTCCCGGACGGTCAAGCCCCATCCTCAATTATTGCCATATCGATCCCTTGCTCGTCCCCTATCTCGCCGAACAATCGACCTCGCTCAAACTGGGGCTTTTCTCGCCCGGAACGCATATTCCCGTCGTGGACGAAAAGCGGCTTTTTACCGACCAACCCGAATACGCGCTCGTTTTTGCCTGGCATATTGCCGATACTATTATCAAAAAACTCCGCGCGCGCGGCCTCCGTTCCAAGTTCATTCTCCCGCTCCCCAAGGTAAAAATCATTAAGTAGATCATCCGGAGAATAGAACCTATCTCAAAAATAGGCATATGAGGATTATGAGACATTTTCGAGCGAAAAAAGCGAAGTCCGACGAAGCCGTAGCTTTGCCTACCGCGAGGAGGAGTTCGCCTTTTGCAGCCGAAAATGGCCATAAGAGTCGTGTGGCCTACTTTTGAGATAGGTTCTAAAAGCTCGTATGGTAACTATCGGCATCATTGGAACGGA
Organism: Minisyncoccia bacterium; assembly: GCA_041482935.1. GTDB lineage: Bacteria > Patescibacteriota > Minisyncoccia > UBA6257 > 2-01-FULL-56-20 > DATLTV01. Next base: position 3,406 of record JBGPES010000036.1, read on the forward strand.
ATTCGGCGCCAAGGTGCACTTGCCGGGATTCCGCAAAGTGAAAAATGCGAAAGTGCTCGCCATTGCGGGAAACGATTTTTCTAAAACCGCCGCGATTTCGCGGGAAGCGAAACTTCCTCTCGTTTTCAAATCATGGAAAGAACTGGTTGCTTGCCCCGAAATTTCTGCGGTGAGTATTGCCACGCCTCCGTATCTCCACGCGGAAATGGCGGCATTCGCAATGAAGATGGGTAAGCACGTGTTGTGCGAGAAACCGCTGGCGGTTTCCGTGTCGGAGGCAAAAAAAATGGCAGCGTTCGCCAAGCGCTACAACGTGGTGAATATGATCGATTTTGAATTCCGCAACATTCCGCACTGGATCCACGCAAAACACCTTTTGCAAAACGGCGAGATCGGAAAAGTGGGATACGTAAACATCGCCTGGATTACCGGGGGAAAAGCCAGATCCGGCATTCCGCTCAGCTGGAAAAATTTTACCGACAAGGGAGGAGGAACACTCCTTGAGTTCGGATCTCACATCGTCGACTACGTGGAGTGGTTTTTCGGCCCGATCACCGAAATGCTCGCCGACCTGAAAACAGTAAAAAAGCAAACGAGCAAAGCTCGCCTAGCCGAAGACACCATAAACGTCCTGATGCGACTCAAGAACGGCGCCATCGTGAACGCATCCGCATCGAATGTCATGCGCGGAGGGCGCGGGCATGCGATAGAAATATACGGCAGCGAAGGAACGTTAAAACTCGTGAATCCCAATCTGAAAGACAGCGTTTATGGATTTGAGCTCTTTAAGGAGGGGCTTAATGCGGAGGATTCCAGAAAAATAACGGTGCCGGGCGATCTTTCGAAACATCAGAACTATAAAGATGGCCGCCTTCCGATCTTTATTGAAACCGCTAAAAAGTTTGTCGGGGCGATACAAAACAAAAAGAAGGCCGGTCCTTCTTTTGCGGACGGCCTTCGGGTTCAGCGGGTTATCGGTGCGATGAAAACTTCCTTCAGGCAGGGCCGCTGGGTGAAGCTGTAGTTTCTGCCTTAAGCCAAACTCAATGTCGGCAAAACTTTTTCGATGTGTTCGCAGAGGGAATGGTTAATCATCTGGTGCACCTCTTGAATACGCGCCGTCTCCCGCGACGGCACCGCAATTACCACGTCGGCAATGCTCCTTAAATAAGCCCCGCCCTCGCCCGTAAGCACAATTGTCTTCATGCCCTGCTCTTTCGCCTGTTTTATCGCCGCCACAATATTTTTCGATGTTCCGCTCGTCGTAAAAGCAACGAGTACGTCTCCGGGAATACCGACTCCGCGTATCTTCCGCGCGAACACAAGATCAAAATGAAAATCGTTGCTAATGGCCGTAATCGCCGAAGTATCTGCGGTGAGGGACATTGCCCGGAGCGGGCGGCGTAGATTGTTGTTGTAATGCGAAAGAAATTCTCCGGACAAATGCTGGCTTTCTGTCGCAGAACCGCCGTTGCCGCACGTAAATATAAAATTGTTCTCCTTAACGGCGGTGAGCAGAATCTCGCTTGCTCTTTCCACGTCTGGAGCTATAGCTTCCAAGCTACGCGCCACAACTTCCTGGTGCCTTTTAACCGCGTTGGTAAATGTATTTTTCATGTATATGAAACTTTAGTAAAATACCACCTCAATCCTTATTGCTACCATGCTATAACAGGTAGGAAAATACTTCAAGACTCGCACCAAACCCTTGACTTATAATTTATATCATGCTATCATATGACCAGCTTCGCCCTCAGGGATAATCTTGAGGAGCTCACAAAATTGAGAGGTAACATGAAACTGATCACGGTGGGTCCGCGCATTCGTGGATGTGCAAGCGATCTCGAAGGCACCGGAGTGGATATCGAATGGGTACATTTCAGGGCATTCGAGGCAGCAGCCAAAGATCACGGAATGATCATCTCCTTCCAAGAGATGGTCGAGAAAATCCCCAATCTCATTGGTGGCGGCGACAAATTGATCGCGGAAGGCATCGCGCGCCTGAGCGAGGGCAAGGTGGAAGCCGGCGACATAATGGCGGCGAAGATGTTCCACCACATGCAACTTATCAATCAAGTGTGCATGATGCCACGGCCCGGATACCTCGAGGCGATTGAAGAAATGCGGAAAGCCGGCATGCCGGTCGTCATCGGTTCTCTTACCGAACGAGGGCTCGCCGAGCTCATCCTTGAAAGGTCCGGGCTCAACAAGGTTTTCCTTCCTCACGAACGGGTGCTTCTTGGAGATGTAAAATATAAGAAGCCGGCCCCCGATGTCTACATCGAGACCGCGCGCAGAATGGGCGTCGACCCCATTGAGCAGGTCGTTTTTGAAGACAGCGCTACCGGAGTCAAGGCCGGAGTCGCCGCCGGATCTGCAGTCATTGCTTTCCCGGTTTTCGGAACCGAAGAAAACATCGCGAAGATCGAAGCAGCCGGGGCTAGCCGGATCTACTCCAGCTGGGAGGAACTCCGCATCGTTTCGGTGCTTCGACACCTCCGAGCGGCATGATCTTCCCCGTTAAACCAAACAGTACTACTCAGCCAACTTTTCGGAGTTGGCTGTTTTATTTTTCGTTGGCAAAGAACGACGCCGGGCATTATTCTCCAGTTTTTAATTCGAGGAAGTGTATCCGACAGCCGTTATTAATTTCTTTACGCGAATCTTATCTTTCCTTCAGGAACCGCGACTGAAACCGAATCGCCGTATTGCAGCCCCGGAATCTTTTCCGCAAGAAGTTCAACGGTGTCGTCGCCGTGGTTTTTCACCGCCGAAGGGAGCGGATAATAGACGTAGCCGTCGTAATTTTTATCATTATGGGCAATTGTCGCACCGACAAGCCAAAAAGTTTCCGTAACGCCCGGAGCCCACTCGCACGTTATCTCATGGTCCGGCTTCAGTATCTGAAATTCCTGAGGTCCGATATGAAGATTCACCGTTCCATTGTGAATATTATCCATACGCGGCCCGACAACTTCTTTGAAAAACGGCTTTTGCAGAAAAATCGTGTTGTTCAATTTCAAAGTCGGGTCCGGATTCAAACCCGAAGCTATCCGCAATCCCTGTTTCACGCGGCCGCTCAAAATTAACTGCTGCATCGTTTATGCGTAGGATCCTATCACAACCCGAACAATTTTCGCAACTACCGCAAGCTCGCTCTGATTTCTTTCGCAACGCGCTCGAGCTCCGCCCTATCGGCATCCGGCTCTGCCGACCGGTTCGGCATGAGTTCGGCGCCGTGAGAAATGGGGACGATATGCAAATGCGCATGCGGTACGCCGAAACCCTCAATCGCAAAACCTATGCGCGGCGTACCGGCAAATTTCTTTATGGGACCAGACAGAATTTTTGCCGCCTCAAAGAGATCAATATAAAGTGGCTCTTCGATCTCAAAAATGGAATCTACGTGGATTTTCGGGATGATAAGAGTATGCCCCGGATGCACCGGTTTCGCATCCAAAAACGCAAGAAGCTTTTCGCTCTCCCATATTTTAACCGCAGGCCATGTGCCCGCGACAACCTGGCAAAAAAGGCAATCCTCCATTAGATTATTTCTGGAACAGCGCGAGGGTTTCTTCGGTGTATTTTTCCCACGGCATATTCCTTGCGACATTCTGCCCGGCTTCGGCAACTTTTTTATAGAGTGCGGGGTCGGCAACGCAGCGCTCCACTTTTTCGGCGATCTGCTCCGCCGATAAGGGATCAACGAAAAAAGCGTTCTCGTTGTCTTTAAGCACCTCGGTCGCGGTCGCGCTATTTACGAGGATCACGGGCAGCCCGGCCGACATTCCTTCGAAATTCACGATCCCCCAGCCATGATGTCCTGGCGGGGTCACATAGACGGCCTGCACAAAGAAATCGCTTGTGGCATATGCCTTATGGAGCTCTTCCTCCGAAACACCGTTAAATTTGAACTCGACGAACTGCTCGACGCCCAATTCTTTCACTAATTTTTTAAGACCCTCCATCACATCGCCCTCCTTCCAAATATTGTTGCAGACGACGAGCGTGCGGGCATCGATCCCCTTGTCGCGCAAGATCTTTGTCGCACGTGCGACAACATCGTAGCGGCGATAGACATTCAGGGCGCCGAGCGCAAAAAGCTGAACCGATTTTTTCTTTGCCTTCTCCGTAAAATCCTTGACCGGCGCATAGAATTTTTTGAAATCAACTCCGCAGCGGATCACTTGAACATTCTTAAATCCCTGATCTTCGG
>JBGPES010000037.1:0-7568 GCA_041482935.1 Minisyncoccia bacterium
AAAGATTCGCCGATGCTATGGCTTGTTTGTCCGAAGCGATCGAATTTTGCATCTGAAGGATTGTCGCGAGATGGCTGTTCGTTGTCGTGATGTACGATTGGATGTTCGTTTCGTCGATAGCGAGCTGGGAAGGAGCTTTCTGCGCGTTTTGCGTCAGCACGTTGCTTACGATGTCGAGCAGGTTTTTCGTGTTGCTGTTCGCGACCGATATCGCCCTCAAGGTACCGTAAGTTTCTGCGAGAAGCGATTCGACAGTCGAGGTGCTTGCGTAGATATTCGTGTTTTTATAATCAGTGAGGTTTTGGTTGTAGGCGGTAAGCGCCGTTTGATAACCAGTGGCCGCGCTCGTATTATAGTCTTGCGCATTCTGGTCGTATCTCGCGAGCATATTCGTATAGGCGTCAATATCGCCCTGCGTCTTATTGATCGCGGTCCCATAGAGAATGGCATTCAAACCGTTCATCGCCGTCGGCATATCCAAAAACGTATTGGAGATGCCGGTAAAAGCACTGCCGTAATCGCTTACCAGATTATTTTGGGCGGATTGGAACGATTGTTTCGCTTGCGCTACGGAATTTTGCGACTGGAGAAGGGAAGAAGTCGTTGCCGGAGTCTGGAGCGACTGGAGCTGAAGCTCGGCGCTTTGAAGGCTTACTTGTGCATTCCGCACGGCACGGTCGTCGTTCGTGGTGTCCAACTGGAAAAGCAACTGGCCAGCCGAGACCTTTTGGTTATTCGTTACATCGATCACCGCAATGTTTCCCGAACCCTGCGCCTGAACGTTCGTTTGATTGGAATCCGTAACCTGGCCGCTTCCCGTGACCGCGACCACGAGCGTTCCGCGCGCAACCTTAGCGGTCACGTATTGGGGCGCTGTCGCGCCGCTTCCTTTGAACGCGCCGTAGGCAATGTACCCTCCCACGGCTACCGTGATCGCCATAACCGCCAATAGGAATTTGTTCTTAAAAAACTTTTTCATAACAAAAGATTTTTATTTACTGCGACGACTTTAGCACGCGGATAAGCTGCGCCGAGATCTGGCCTTGATCGTTCGGAGCGCCGATCACGACGACGGGATCGTTGATCTTAAACTCTGCAAACTGAATTACGTCCCGGCCCTCACGCAATGCCGTCGACGAAAGAACAAGCACCGTTTTTTCCAAGTTGTCTTTTCCGCTGATCACGAGCGTTGAACTCCCGGCGCCGATGCTTACTATTGAACCGAATACGCCGTGCGCGGACATGAATCCCGGGTCGGGAGACATGCCGAAAATACCGTGATGGGGGCCGCCAAAATTGCGATCATAATTTTCTCCCCATGCGTACGAGAAACGTGCTTTGCGGTATCCCACGAACACGCCTGCGCCGAACGCAAGACAGACAAGCACAAGAACCCCGACAGCGATCACGATTCCCTTGAACATGTTCGACTGAAGAAAATTATTGGAATTCATGAATTATGCCGTGTAAGTTTTGAGAACGAAAAGGTATCGCCTGCGTACTTCGCCATGTACTTGAGTGATTCAAGAAGTGCAAAGAGCGAGCCGAGAAACATCGCGATATAGGCGACGGGGAGAGATTCCAAAAGGAAAAACACGAAGTCCTGCCAGTCGGCAGCGGCCGTCCCGGGATCGGAAACGATCACGGAGATGAGCTTAGATACTTCCGATTCGATGAGCGCGCCCTTGAGCGCGAAGAGAGCTCCCATAAAAGCGGCGATCGATACCGCGAGCGCGAAAGAAAAATAAGCCGTCTTCTTTCTCGAAGCGGTGAGTTTCTTTTCGATCCCGATACGGCTCATGATCCGGCCGAAAAGATAGGCCGGCGGGACTACCGATTTTGCTTCTTCGAACGATTCATTTTCGCGCTCTCGTTCCATCTAGGTACTACGATAGAATAAGGCCTTTTGGTGCGATATGAGAATAGTTAGGACGCTTACGGGATAAGTGAGTCAAGGTTGTTAAAATCCTCTCCCATGCACAGACGTGGACCACTACTAATATACAAAAATAGCCGCTTGGCTTGATTTTTAGGGTCGAAGATGATAGCATCCCAACAGTTCGGATCGGAAAATGATCAGGAGGTGAGCGTGGTACAATCTTCGAAAATCCTATTTTTCGATGCATTTCACAGCGGCGATGTCATCAAGTTTGTCCAGCGCATGGGAGAATTGAGGCTCAGGGTCCGATTTATCGGGAAACCGATTTGTCTCGAAAAGATTCCCGCATCGAACCCGACCTTCCATGGGATTGCCGATGGGGCGAAAGAGAAACTTCGGGAAACAGTGAAGGCAATCAAGGGGAATGGCGCGCTTCTGCTGAGTGTCCGCACGACCGTTCGGAGTGACGAAGGCATCGTGAGTGAAATCTCTGTCCATATCCAACCCTATCAATTGCGGAAGATCTGGAGAGGGTCTCGCAGAAAATGAGTTAAAAACGTGAGGCGCATATCGATCATCATGACTTTTATGCGCCTTTTTTATTTTGCCACACCACAACACCATGATATCGTTCGAATATCGTTACATGCCCTTCTGTGCACTATAAAGGAAGACGGGATCGAACGTCTTATCCCTGTTTCTTATTAAGACTGCCTTTCAAAATATGAAGCGCTCTGCGGTAGCGGCTCTTTACGGTATTCAAGGGCGCGTGAAGTTTTTTTGCGATCTCCCGAAAACTCAACTGTTCTTTCTCGCGGAGCGTTACTACGGTGTGATAGTGTTTCGGAAGATTTTGGATCACGACATCCATTTTCGCCGCGAGTATTTTTTGATCTATGGCAATAGACGAAAGAACAAGCGTGTCCGCGATATTTTCCAATGGATTTTCTCCTTCGTTCGTTTCGAACGCGGAGAAGGGGGGCTCCTTCTTTTTCTTCAGCCAATCAAGCGCAGTATTTTTTGCGATCGTAAAGATCCACGATTTGAACGATCTCTTTTGATCGAATTTTCTGATATTCTTCCAGACCTTCACGAACGTTTCCTGCGCGATATCCGCGGCATTGTCAGGATTCCCCGTATATCTCGTCGCGAATCCATACACCAAAGGAAGATATCTCTTGACAAGCGCCTCAAGCGCTGCTTCATCGCCCCTCAAATATCGGGCTATCAGTTTTTCGTCTGATAATTGTTCCATATTGTCGTACGGGTATCATACCACATAAATCCTTCGTTGTGAATACAGATAGTTTCCGCCTTATGTTAAAATAAAAGCAACAATGAAACTGCCGTCGAGTTCTCATCTCTAATTCGCGCGAATGGGCGAATAGTTAAATCGGGTCGCGGCAAAAGACAAATTTATTTTTTTAAAATGAAACATTACGGGAAATCTGTTCCAATTTATTTGATCGCGGCGGTTTTCTTAAATCTCTTCGCGATCGGTCGCGCGCATGCCAATCCGCCGGTCTATGCCTTGGAACACCTTACTGCGACGGCGGTCAGCGCTTCGGAAATCGATCTTTCGTGGAGCGCGATTGCCGAAAATCCCGCAACAACCGGCTATAAGGTTGAACGCGAAACTCCTATCGGCGGCGGCTTTACGACAATTAATGCGAATACCAATTCTGCCGGCGCGAGCTATGTCGATACAAATCTTTCTCCGAGCGTGACCTATCGTTATCGCATCACCGCTATCAATAGCGACGGCTATGGTTCTCCCTCCGGAGATCCCTACGGTCTTCCGAGTGCCACCACGCTTGCCGCGGCCGCGTATGTTCCTCCGCCGGATACTCCAACGGGCCTCACCTTGACTCCTACCTCCGGAAGTCAGCTCACCATATCTTGGACGGCTCCGTCGCAGGCGGTTACTGTCTATAAGATCGACCGTAGCGTAGGCGGCGGTTTTGGTCCGTTCGTTTCAAGCACGACAGGCACAAGTTACGCGGACGTAAATCTTTCACCGGGAGGAACGTATGGATATCGCGTATATGCGATCAACAATTCGGGCATGAGCGATGCAACTCAAGCGGTGTACGCAACGATGCCCCTACCACCGAGCGGGCCGGGAAACGTGAAAGCGGCGGGGGGGGACGGTCAGGTAACGGTGAGTTGGTCTCCGTCATATGCTTCGATTGGAGGAGTAGACAGCTATATAGTGACCGGACCGAATAACATTTCGGTTAGTCTTCCGACAAGTAGCCTGAGTACGACGATTGCGGGGCTCACGAACGGTACGATATATTCATTTTATGTAAGTGCGCAAAATGTTGCGGGGCAAGGCCCTGCGGTACAGGCGAATAGCGTTACTCCTACGACTTCAACACCGCAAGCCGCACCGCCGCCCGTGCCGACACCGCCTCCTCCCACTCCGACGACCCCTCCGCCAGCTGGCGGATCACCCTCGCCGACACCTCCATCTTCTTCAACCGGTTTTTATTTCACATTCCTTCTTCAGCAGGGGATGCGTGGCGTTGCCGTAATGGCACTTCAAAATCATCTTACAAAATCGGGGGTCTATTCGGGGCCGATCACGGGATATTTCGGCGTACTTACCAAAGCCGGAGTGATTGCGTATCAAAAAGCGCATTCTATTTCCCCGATTGGCATCGTGGGACCGCTTACGCGCGCGTATCTGAATGCGAATCTTTAGAACCCATTCTCAAAAGTATGCTTCGAATCGCGCTTTCGGCTCTTTCCCGCAGCCGATATTGAATCATAGAGGGTGGTTTGCTATAGTAACATTATCGAAGGTTCGTCGTATTCTTTAAGCGAGAAGGTAATAAACTTATAAAAAGTCGTAAGCAATAATATAAATTAATAATACAAACTATATGTTTCAGTCGAAGGTAGTGTTGGGGGTTGTGGTCGCGGTCGTTCTCATCGGAGGACTCGCTTGGTGGTCCATGAATCAGCAAGGAGTCCCCGTAGCAGTTACGCAAAATCCGCCCGCGGCGGCTCCGGTTCCGCAGCCGACGCCAGCGGCACCTGCCAAGGTAACCGCGCAAAGCGCAACGGATGCTTCTTTGAATCAGGGTTTGTCGTCTATGGACAGCCAAATGAAAGGTCTTAGTTCCGATTCGGCAAGCGTTGATCAAGGATTGAACGATCAGCCGATTCCGCAGAATTAAAAAAGAGCACATACCAACATGACACATAAAAAATTGAATTCAATAATCGCATCGATCGCTTTGGCGGCATCCTTTGCGACGGCAAACGCGCTTCCGGCATTGGCTCAGACGGCCGGATTGGGTATTTCGGTTGGCGCTTCGTCTTCATTGGGCGGCGGTACGCTCGAGGCGAACGTCCAGGCAAATCTCGTCATTCGCGGAAAGGCGAGGGCTGACCAGGAAATTACCCGCAGGGACGATGCTTTGAATAAGCTAAATACCCGCATTCAGTCAATGCAAAAGCTTATCAACTCCGAAAAGGCGAGTCTTTCGTCGACTATCCAGGCGCAATTGAACGACATGGCAACCCTTAAGGCGAAAATCGATGCGGATACCGATACTGCGACGCTTCGCACCGACGTACAATCCATAACAAAGGCATATAGAATCTTCGCGCTCGTAATTCCCGAGGGAGCGATTATAGCGGCAGCTGATAGAGCGGAAACCATGGTAGATACGGCGAATACGCTCGGCGTTAAAATGCAGGCCAGAATTGCGGCCGATCAGGCGGCGGGAAAAAATGTAAGCGCGGAATTAACGGCATATGCTGATTTTCAGGCGAAAGTAGCCGATGCCAATGTCCAGGCCCAGGCGGCAGTGAGTGAGGTATCGGTTCTCACTCCCGATAACGGCGATCAGGCGAAAATGCAGGCGAATCTCGCAGCGCTCAAAGACGCTCATTCAAAGCTTCGTGTCGCACAGCAAGATTTCGTCGCGGCGCGCAAAGATGCCGGTACTATTGTGAAGGGGCTGATGAAGCTCGGTGGCAGAGCTTCGGCTTCCGGCTCAGCTTCGGGGAGTGCTTCGGGAGGAGCAACCACCGGCGGTTCGCAATAACCTTCCAAAATTCCCGAGTTGATATTATAAAGACGCCCATGCGGGCGTCTTTATTTATGTTAAAGTGTTCGAATCCTCTCCCATGCACTAATTTGTAGTCACTTGTGACGACATCTCCCGCCTAAGACGCCGAGCAATCGGCGTCTTTTTGATTGCTGCATCTAGCTTGGTGGGTCCTGAAAAAGGTTCGCATCGGTTTTGCGTCCCCAAGAAAAAAACGTCTTACTTCGATTTGCTATAGTTAAGATAATGGACCGAAAAGGATTTACACCGATGGTTGGGCTTCATAAGCGAAAAATCTTAACCATTGCTGTTTTTATTGTCTCGATAGCATCCCTCGCCCTCTTTGCTTATGCATTGATGTTTTATTTTTCCTTGCATAACCCAAATCATCCTTATTGGGAAGGAGATTTTGCGGGAATTCGTCCGGATCTTTTTACCAGGTGGACGGCGTGGAGTGGGGCTAATATTGCTCTTACTAGCGCAACGGTTGATCAATATGGTCCGCCCGTGGGCGGTTTCTCGGGTTCTTATCTCGTTCGTCTTTTCTTCACGGTTCAACCAAGAGGCACGGACAAATTTTGCGATTCCTATTTTGAGACAAGTCTCCGAATGTCAAATGGCAGTCCTGGCGATTTTATCACGCCTCATGTGATCTCGAATCGATGCGGATCAGACGGGAGAGGGGTCGAAAGCGATTTTACGGTGCCTTTTGAATCATCAACAAGCGCCAATCATCAATTCGTCATACGAGTGGATGATCCCCAGGAAAAACTTCGAGCCGCTTTCTCGTTAACTCTCAAGCATGACGGGACTAATGCTGGAGACATAAGAGTTGATTATTTGAGAATTCTAAGCACCGCCACCGCGCCTCAGCCGCCGGCCCCGCCGCCACCGCCCGCACCCCCTCCACCGCCGCCAGTGGCTTCAACTGAGGAATTTCAGGATCCTGCGACATGGCAGGTGTATTCCAATCCAAAATATCTGTTTCAATTCCGCTATCCTGCCGGTTGGGTTATTGAATCGGTCGGAGACGGTGGCGCCACTGATTATTATGGTGCTCCCGTATATGACTATTTGTTGACCATGACGATCGCCCCGCCTGAAAAGCCGAATGACAATAGAAGTTTCTATTTACAGGTTTCGAGGCAGGGGCAGGGTCCTACCGATTGCTTCGGAGAACAATCGCGAATCGACGCAGCCCGCACGATTTCTGAAATTGATTACAATTCACTGCCAAAAGCCCCCGGCCTTTGGAGTTGGTCATATGGTCAGCAAAACTTTCTGATGGAAAATACTGCCATAGATAACGCCCTGATCAAACAAATTCTCGATTCTTTTACCTACTTCCGTCCGGTTGTTGAAAAAACGTTTGAGCCACCGACCCCGATCTCGTGGCAAACAACAGGCGCGCAATTTTCCCTTACCGGCGTGAAATTGGGGACAATCAGCGCACCAAAGGGATTACTGAAAGATCCGACGTTATCTCCTGGAGATGCTGGTTATCATGAATACCAAGCCGGTGAAAATATCTATGCCCTCGCGCTTACGGTTGCTGTTAAGACGCGTGCCGACGGCACTGTTCCTATAGGCCTCAAGAGAGTTGTTGATGAGTCTGGGACGGCAGT
>JBGPES010000038.1:0-7375 GCA_041482935.1 Minisyncoccia bacterium
GTTGCCTTAAGCGTCGTACTCGGCAAAGATTGATTTCCCGCGGCATCGTATGCTTTGACGAAATAGTTATATACCGTACCTTGTGCTACCGAGACGTCGGAGTATGAAGTGCTCGTAACGCTCGCAAGATACACGCCATTCCTGAATATCTTGTAACTCGTGACGCCTCTATCGTCCAAAGAACTACCCCAAGAAAATCGGACCTCAGATGCGGATACAGATTCAAGAAGAATACTCGCCGAGGGAGTCGGGGGCGAATCATCTACGGTCGGCGGCGAAGGGATCAAAACGGATAAAGGAGATGACGGAAACGATTGATTGTTTGCGGCATCCATGGCGCTTACGGTATACGTATAACTCAGAGAAGAAGAGACGGCGGTGTCGGTGAATGAAGTCGACGGAGGATATACGTTTGCGAGGAACACGCTGCCCTTCCAAATTTTATAAACTACGGTGTCCACGTTATCGCTTGAGGCGTGCCAGGAAAACGCAACCGAACTCATCGTCGAGGATACTTCCGTGAGACCATCCGGAGTGAAAGGCGGTTGCGTGTCCCCGTTTCCGGAGATGAATACGGAACCGTAATTCGAGTCGGAGGAACAACCGTATTGGTTGCAGGCATTCACGCGGTATTCGTAAGTCATGTTCTGGGCCACGGTCGCATCGCTATAGGAAGCGAGGTTCAGGTTGCTCGCCGGGATCGTCCATGGACCGGACGAAGGGGGCGTTCTACGGTAGATGTTGTACCAGCTCGCCGAATCGACGCTCATCCAATAAAGGTTCACCGGTATCCCCGCGACATGCGGTACCGAGATTGACGGAGCCGAAGGCGCCGTTCCCGGGGGATTTGCGGGGGCTGAGGTAAATTGATAGGGGCCGAGAACGTTGTATGCGCCGCCCGCGTCCATGGAGCGGACTTGATAATAATAAATCGTTGACGGCGAGAGGCTTGGGAGGGTCACGCAGTGGCTTACCACATAGGTGGCGCCGCTTGTGTTGCATTTATTTTCGGAAGCAAGACCGTACGTTCCGGAGATCGTTCCATAGTCCACGTGTGAATCGGAAACCGCGTCGGTAGTCCATGCGATTTGTGCCGTCGAACTCGTAATGCTTCCTGCTTGGACGCCCGTGATCGTGGGTCCTGCAGCGAGGGCAATACGGAAACAAACCACGCCGATAATCAGCGCGAACAAAAAAAGGGGTTCGTAAAAACGCTTCTTAGATTTTTGAATACCCGATAACAGTCTCTCTCCCTTACTCATAGGAGTTATTGTAATTTGAGTCAGAACGTACGTCAAAAATGAAGGGTTCCTTACCAGCGCACAAGAATGGACGATCTTCTGGGTAGCAGATTGGACGCCATATCCGGAAGAAATCGCCGTAATAAAAACCCCGCTGCATTGAGCGGGGGTAAAAATACGATCACTACAGACGGTAAATAAGCGGTATTCCGGTCGCGACGGTCCAGAAAAAAAATCCTGTCGTCATGAAAGCGATTTCCGCGTGATGCCTGGTCTTGAGGCCGGTCCAGTAGAGAAGGGCAGTGAAGCCCGCGAGAAACGGCACGGCACAAGAGAGATGGACAATAAAAAGGGTATCGAGATGCCCAAAGTGCGCGCCACCCTTATATTGGACCGCTCCTTCAACGAGAAAGATAAAGCCCCATGCCGCACGATACGCGCGGAGGGCGGCGCTGCGATGCGCTGGAACAGACTCCGGACGCGCGTACCGGTTTCTCGCCGCATGCATTCCGGCAAAATAGGCACGGATATAGGCAGCCGCGACTCCGGCGAGCGCGGCGTACAATATTGCCTTCAGGATAATATTTTCCATCTGCACTCCTTACCGCTGTAAACGAGAATCAACTATAGTAGAGACTACTACGGTGCCGATTAAAATGAAAGCGGGGAAATGCTGCCCGACGCCACTATGGTAATACAAAGCACCATAAGCACGACGAGCGAAAAAACAAACATCTTGCGCGCCCACAATTTATCATCAGTTGCCCAGAAACCCTTTATGGCAAACCCCAGCCAGGCGAGACCGAGCAAGCCCGCAACCGTGAAATACGCGTATCCGATATAACCGAAAATAGTTGGCATGAGCGCTGCGATATCAAAGGCAATGACATACAAAAGCACTTGGATCTTGGTACTGTGAATCCCCTTTTCAACCGGCAGCACCGGGACCGATGCGGCGGCATATTCGTCAGCCCGATAGATGGCGATTGCATAAAAATGCGGCATCTGCCAGAAAACCAAAATGAAGAACAAGATGGCCGCTCCGGCGTCAAGACTGTTCGTTACCGCACAGTATCCCACGACGGGCGGCACCGCTCCCGCAATGCTTCCGACGACGGGCCCATATACGGAGTCGCGCTTGCACCACAGACTATACAGCACGACGTAGACAAAAAATCCGGTCATCGCGACGGATACCGTGAGAAAATTGGCGTAGAGAGCGAGGACAATAAAACCGATCAAGCCGAAACAAATTCCGTATACGATCGCGTTCTTTCCGGAAACAAGCCTTCTCACAAGCACGCGATTCTTTGTTCTTTCCATCATCGCATCGATATCGCGGTCGATGTAATTATTGAAAACGCCGCCCGACGCGATGACAAACGATAGGCCGACAAGCGTCGCGAGCAATAACCCGAAATTGAAATGCCCGCGTGAAGCGAGCGCAAAACCGGCGATGACGGTTATCGCGTTGCCGAATATGATTCCGGGCTTGGCGAGCGAATAATAATTTTTGAGCATGCGCTCCTCGGGCGGATATTAACGTTTTGGACTTTCTGCTATTTCTTCGTCTGGTCTATAAATGTCCCATTTTACCTTTCCTCCTTTTTCCCTTGCTTCGAGTATGATATCCCTTATTCTCCTCTCGTTGGTGGTTAAATCTGATTTCCCGGTTTTGACTTCAACGAAACCAATTTCTTTGATATCGCCCTCGTCCATTCCCGTGAAAACTAAAAAATCAATCGGCTTTCCAATGTGCCTTGCCTCAGAAAATTTACCAGGGAATTTAGGAAGTAATAAGGCGAGTTCGTCATTGACATTCCCGCGGGTAACTGATTTTGAACCCCTGACTGCCTCCTTTCTTTCCTTGGGAATCCTGCTCAGTGCTATCAAATAACCTATGACAAAAAACAAAAGCGCTACGATTATTATGGTTAGAAGTTCTGCCATGATGGTATTATTTATTTTTGCATCCCCTCCTGTTTTAATATATACGTATTCATATCCGAGGGCGTCATGTTGTAATTCAAGTGATTCATAATCCAAATAGAGCCCACGACCAGGATAAGTACGATGGAAATGGTGGAAAGAAAAACGACCAGATTCCAGCGCGGGTTCGTTTCCTGCCAAAGATGCAGGAAAAAGGTAAGCTGCACGAAGAATTGCACGATAGCGAGGGTGATGATCGTCGCAACAATCCCCGTGCTCGTGAGGCCGAAGAATCCCGGGCGGAGGACCACGAAGAACGCCGCGAGAGTAAACACGATCGATAGCGCGAATCCGATTATGTATGATGAAAGTTTATTCATTGCTTTTTGTCATTCCCGAGGAAGCGGGAATCTAAGTTTGACGGTTTCTGGATCCCCGCTTTTGCGGGGATGACACGTAAAATGTATTCAAAGTTTTAGACATGAGAGAGAAGATACACGATCGTAAATATAAAAATCCAAACAACATCCAGGAAATGCCAGAAGAGACTGAGGCGGACGAGCTTCGAAGTAACCAACGGCGTAAGGCCGCGGAACCGGACCATCACCATAGAAACAGCCATCCACAATAGCCCGATTGCGATATGCAGCCCGTGCGTGCCCACGAGCGCAAAGAAAGAGGAAAGGAATGCGCTTCTCTGCCAGCTATTGCCTTCGGCAACAAACTTGGAAAATTCAGTAAGTTCGAGTACAAGAAACGCGATTCCCAGGGCAAACGTTATCCCGAAAAACACAAGCGCCTGATTTTTTTTATTGCTATATACGGCAAGCATGGCGAGCCCGCACGTGAAACTGCTTGTAAGAAGTATGAAGGTCTCCGTGAGTGCCTGCGGCAAACTGAAAAGTTCCCGCCCCGTCGGCCAGCCGAATGTGTTCCCGCGGAGCGCGGCGTAGGCGGCAAAAAGGGCCGCGAACATTATGAGGTCCGTCATCAAGTAGACCCAGAAACCAAAAATGGTTTTATTGTTCTTATCGGGTATGTTCATAATATGGAATTCTTCTGGCTTCAATTTTTGCGACCTCTGCAGCGGGGATCACGTATTCGGTTTCTTCGTCGAACGAGCGGGTGATCACGCAGGCAATGGCGCCCACGAGACCCACGAGGCCAAGCCAGAGGATGTGCCAGATCATGGCGAACGCGATAAGAAACGCGAACCCGGAAATATATATGCCCATCGCCGTATTTTTCGGCATTTCGATATCTTCGTATTTCACGGGCGCCGCTGGCTTGCCCGCCTTCTTCATTTCCCAAAACGCGTCGCGTTCGCGCACTTCCGGTATGACCGCAAAATTATACACCGGCGGCGGAGACGAAATGGCCCACTCGAGCGTCCGGCCGTTCCATGGGTCGCCCGTCATATCCAGATTTTCTTTTCGCTGCCTGAAACTCACGATCATTTGCCATATCTGAAGGGCGGCGCCGGCGGCAATGATCAGAAAACCGAATCCCGCGACCATAAACAACGGCTGCCAGCCGGTTGAAGCGTCATAGTGGTCGAGGCGCCGCGTAGCGCCCAGGAATCCCAGAATATAGAGCGGCACGAAGGAAATAAAGAATCCCACGAGCCACAACCAAAACGCGCGTATGCCCCATTTCTCGTTCAACTTCCAGCCCATCACTTTGGGGAACCAATAGGTAATGCCCGCAAAAATGCCGAAGAGCGCGCCGCCGATGGCCATCGTGTGGAAGTGCGCGACAAGGAATAAACTGTTGTGCACCTCGAAATCGATCCCGGGGATCCCGAGCAAAACTCCCGCCATGCCGCCCAGGGTAAACGTGGCGACGAAACCCATGAACCAATACATGGTCGAGTTAAAAATAATCCGCCCCCGAAACATGGTCGCGAGCCAATTGAATACTTGTACGCCGGTGGGAATCGCGATAATTCCCGTCATGATGCCGAAGAATGCGTTCACGTCCGCCCCGGCGCCCATCGTAAAGAAGTGGTGAAGCCATACGAGCATCGAGAGTAAGGTGATGCCGATCGTGGCAGCCACCATCGAGGTATGCCCGAACAACTTCTTCTGGCTGAACGTCGAAACTATTTCCGAATAGATGCCGAACGCCGGGATCATGAGAATATATACTTCCGGGTGTCCCCATGACCAGATGAGATTTACATAGAGCATGGGATTCCCGCCGAAGCCCGATGTAAAGAAATGCATGCCTAAAAATCTGTCGAGCGAGAGAAGTATGAGCGTCATGGTGAGGATCGGGAAGGCGGCGATCACGAGCATCATGCTGCAGAGCGATGTCCAGGCGAACATCGGCATTTTCATGAGCGTCATTCCCGGAGCGCGCATCTTAATTATGGTTACGAGGAAGTTGATGCCGCTAAGCAAACTCCCCAATCCCGAAACCTGCAGGCTCCATATCCAATAATCGATCCCCACGCCCGGGCTGTAGGCAAGTTCCGAAAGTGGAGGTTGAGCGAGCCAGCCCGCCGCGGCGAATTCTCCGCCCACCACGAAAAATAGATTGATGAGCGCCGCGCCCGCGACATAGAGCCAGAAGCTCAGGGTGTTTAGAAGCGGGAAGGCGACGTCGCGGGCGCCAATTTGGATCGGCAGGATAAAATTCATGAGGCCGAACAAAAATCCCATGGTAACGAAGAAGATCATGATCGAGCCGTGCGCCGTAAATATCTGCTGGAAGTGCGCGGCACTCAAATATCCGGTCGAAGCTCCGGCAGAAAGCGCCTGCTGCAGCCATATCATTCCGGCATCCAAGGCGCCCCGAAAAAGCATGAGCGAGGCGACAATAATATACATGACCCCGATCTTTTTGGGGTCGGTCGAGGTGAGCCATTCTTTCCAGAGCCACTTCCATCGTTTGTAGTAGGTGAGGAGTGCCACAACGCCCAAACCCCCGAGCGTGATCGCGACCGTTCCCCCGATCGTAAACCATTCGTGCGGAAGCGCGTCTAATGTTAGTTTTCCGAACATTCTCTAAAGTATATCAGAAAAACTAAACGGCGAAGAAAGCGGAAGCTGATCTATACAAAAACCGCCTATACGGCGGTTTTTGCGGCACCCTCTTCAACGTTGGCTATCGCTAATTTCCCACCGGCATCGCCTGCCCCGCGCTTGCCGGATTCGTCGAAGGGGGCGCCATGAATTTCGCCATTATCTTAGTATACAGGCTGTTTTCGACGGACGCATAAGAGGCTGCCGGATTATTTTGGCTCGGTTCGGCCAGCTTGTTATATGCGTCGAGGCTGAGCGTCGTGCTCGATTGCTTTACGGACGCGACCCAGGCGTCAAAATCGGCCTGCGAACTGGCCTTCGCGACAAAATGCATTCCCGCGAAACCCGCTCCGCTTATCTCCGCATCCGAACCGCGGAATTCTCCCGGCGCATCCGCCATTAAATTCAACTGCGTCTCCATGCCCGCCATCGCGTACATCTGGCCGCCGAGTTGCGGGATCCAGAACGAATTCATCGGGGCATCGGCGGTGAGCTCAAAATGAACCGGCATACGGGCAGGAAATTGAACGAAATTCACGGTAGCGATATGTTGTTCGGAATAAATAAATAACCATTTCCATTGCAGGGCAACGACTTGTATCATAAGCGCCTGCCCTCCGGAGCCTTGGCGAAGGAGGGGCCTCGTGGGATCGAGCGCATGCGTGCTTTTCCAATTTATAACCGAGATCATAAGGATAATAACGCCCGGGATTGCCCAGATGAATCCGGCTATTATTTTATTATCCAGATCCGGAACATACTTCGCCTTCGTGTTGCCCGCTCTATATTTCCGCGCGAAAACGAAGAGCATAATATAGACAGGAATAACGGCGATGAGCATTAAAAGCACGGCGGTTACTATCAGATCACGTTCCTGCACTGCAATCGGGCCCTTCGGATCAAACACCCCGGCGGTACCCGCATTCGCGGAATGGATTGCAAAAAGCATCGCACCGAGGAGAAAAAGCAGGATAAAAAAAACGGGCTTGAGTTTATTCTTCATCGGATTCTTATTAAGTATACACTAGTACCCGTCGTCTGCGTCCGTCTCAAAACACTTTCCTATTTCTTCTCAAGACCCCCGTGGTCTAACTCAAGACACACCGAATTGATGCAATAGCGCTTTCCTCCTTGTTCTTTCGGACCGTCGTCGAACACGTGCCCCAAATGCGCGCCGCA
>JBGPES010000039.1:0-7364 GCA_041482935.1 Minisyncoccia bacterium
AATCCCAAGAGCGTTGCGACCTTCAACCGCAGGTGGCCGCCGATCACGACATTCTTCCGTTCCGCCGTCCCGTTCACGATCAGGGGATCGCAGAGCCCGAAGCGGGAGATGCTCTCTTTCATGTCGGCAATGGCCTTCTCGTCCCATTTGCGGGGATTATAGGCCGAGGGCTTCAACTCCTTCACCGGCACGCGAACGATATTTATTTTTTCCGCCAAATTGGTATTAATCATATTGTTATCTTCAGTTTAACATAACGCTAACCCTTGCGCAAATCAGTTTGATGTGTATAACTTGTCAATATGTTAATATATAAAAGGACATGAAAAACGAAGATTTAAACGCCGCGATCGGCAAAAAGCTGCGGGAAGCCCGCGAAAAGGCCGGGCTTTCGCAGGCGCAATTAGCCAAAGAATTAGGGTACGAATCGGCAACAGCGATCTCTCTCATAGAGGCCGGGGAAAGGCGGTTCAAGGCGGGAGACCTCTGGAGGGCCGCCGAGGCGCTTCATTGCACGATCGGATATTTCTTAGGACACGAAACTCATGTCCCCGACATCAAGGTGGCGCTCCGCGCCGACAAGGATCTCACCGAGGAAGATAAAAAAGCGGTACTTCATTTTATTGAGCTTGCGAAAAAACGGCATGAGAAGAAATAATGAGACGCAGCTCAGAGTGAATGTCGGCGGGGCGAGAGCTATTGCGAGAAAATTGCTCAAGGATGTGGGCATCAAGGAAATTCCCGTCTCGCTTTGGAAAGTCATTAAATATTTGAAGGCGCGGCACGATTTTGAAGTGCTGCGTCTTTCTTTGGGAAATGTCGACGGCATTCTCGTGACCATCGACGGACAGCCGACCATCGGTTTCAATGGCGATGTGTCGTGGGTGCGAAAACGATTTACGATCGCGCATGAAATCGGGCATTATCTGCTCGGCCACACGTGCACCGATCCGGACATCGATAGCGATCCCGAACGGGAAGCCCACCAGTTCGCCGCCGAACTTTTGATGCCGCTCGCCTTCCTAAAAATCGACTACAAAGCCAAGCCCGATCTCGATTTTCTCACACAGAAATATAAAGCAAGCAGGGAAGCTATGACTATACATCTCATCGAGTGTCGGATTTTGTGACAAGAGAGAAGGGGGCTTTTGAAGCCACAAAATTTCAAAAACCCAAAAGAATTTTTGAAAATAGCCAAGAAGCCTTGATTTTCTTGAATTTATTTATATAGGGATCGCTGAAAATTTGGCTTTGTTTGGGTTTTTGGCTAGCCCATTTTGTAGCGACCAGGGTGCTTCGGTTGCTGGAAAAATTCCTCAAAATCTCCCATAATGCTTGCATAGCCCTATGACCAGGGTCCTTCAAAAGCAAGTGGAAGGACGATCCCCATAATTCCGAAAGGATGCTTGTGGGGTCTCACCTGGGCGGTAGCCCTAAAAGTTGGAGACCGTGGAAGGGCACAACACTGTGCGAGGTTCTAAATGACCCTGTTTCTCGCCTTCAATGGGCGACCAGGGTTGTCGGGAAGCTTGGACACAAAAAATATCGCTGCAAGAAATTGCAGCGATATTTTTGTCCAGGCTACTCCGTTTCCAGTCTCGCGTTAGATGTTGAATTAGGGCAGTAAGATCTGCTATAAATAAATCGGAGTAGTGAGAGCTGGTGTTTTTTGGCTTTGCCGCCGAAAACAAGGTTGTGTAATAAGTCCGTCATCCGCCTCGTGCGGTGGATTTGCCCAATTGTGGGATCAGAAACACAAAGCTCCCCGCCAGCGATCCTTGCGGACCCACGCATCTTTCGAAGCGTGACCGTCCCCGGTGCTCTGACGAGGAGCTTAATACCGGGGACGGAGTTTCGTGCCCTGCCCACGAGTCGCCTCATGGGGTTAGGCACCTTATTCTGTTGTCATTATTAATTATCGCAAAAAATACGCGCCTGTCCAGCGCGCCGGAGTTCCGAGTTTATTCACGTCCTCGATTTATATTATAAAAAATTTCCGAAAACCAAATAACCAAAAACTCAAATCCCAAAGTACCTAAGGCTGAGAGAAAACGACCAGAGGGCGGAACCCCAAGCCGCCGCTCCGGCCGGAGGGAGCACCCCAGCTCACGCCCGAGAGGCCGCCGCCCCTCGAGTAACCACCATCGAGGCGCCCCGCGCCCTTCTCTAAAGAATCTTCGAACCATTCCCATGCGTCGGTCTCGCCCCATTGAGGATGATAGGCATTGCCAAGATAGTTCCACTCGATGGCGCGAGGCAAGCGAAGGGATTCTTCGGGAACGTCGAGCGCCTCCGCGATAGCTTTTTTCACTTCCGGTTTGTGAAGTTCGTCCCATGAAATCCTGAAGCGCGAACCCTTGACCTCAAAATCTGTTAGGACTTTCTTTTTTCTTAAGTCTTCGAGCGTTTCCGCGAGCACGTCGTCTTTATATATCTGCTTCCCGTCTTGGTATTGCGGCTTTTCCCTCGTGTCCGCGAGAACCCATGCGGCGGGAAGAGTCGCCGAATCGGTGTCGACTTCTTTGTCTTTAAGTTTTCCGTAAAACCAATCGCCGGGTTTCTTTTTCCAGCCGGGCAAATCTCGCTCTTTCTTCATCTCTTCCGCAGGCAAATAGTGGAGTTCGAATCCCATTTCTTTCCATTTCTCGTATCTCTCGGGAGTGACTTCATCCGGAAGCGACGGGACCTCGACATCGTAGCCGAAGAAATTACGAAGCGACTCGGTTTCGCGCTCGACAAGTTCTCGGAATTCCAGCGCCTCGGGGCGCATTCTTCCTTTCTCCTTTTCCGCTTCGCCCAATACTTTTTCTACCTTCTTTTGAACAGAGGTCTTGTACTGATCGGGGTTGTACTCCTCATAAATTTTATAGCCGGGGAAGCGCTCCATGGTTATAGATCCTTTGTATATTGAAGAATAACTTTTTGGACGGCTTGCGGCAATTTATCGATATCAATAATGACTTCCGCATCCGGCTTATAGGTTTCTTTGACTGCAGTCCCTGATTCCGTCATGCCTAATCCTAAAATAATCACACCTTTCTCGCGAAGTGCTTTAAGATTCTTCTGAACGCGCTCGGCATTTTCGCTGTCGCCGTCCGAGAGCACGACGATCACCTTACGCCGTATTTTTTCCCGAAGTTGCCGCTCGTCTTCCGGCGTCAAGGCTTTTAGTATCTCTTCGAGCGAGAGATAATCCGGCGTTCCGCCCCCTGCTTTATGCATCTTTTTCCAAATTGCGATGCGGTCTTTCTCTGAAAGATCGGGTGAAAGTTTTTTAAGTTCCGCGTCCCCGAAGTCGCCGAAGGCTCTTGTTTCGGTTCTCACGCCCAAGCCGACCGGCATGCCGCTCTCGTATTCGGCTGCTTCGATTTCTTTTTGAAAGTCCGCAAGCGATTCCAAGAAAAGAAGCTTGCTCTTCCGATCCATTTCTAATTTCGACCCTTCATTCATTGAGCCGGATAGGTCGTTTATCAGGGTCATATCAAGCGCGCCGTATCCCTCCTCCTCCCGTTGCTTGCGTTCAACTTCTCGAAATGCCCTCGGCTCGCCGCCGCTTTTCGATTCAATATAGGCTTCTGCAACCGCTCCGCCTTCTATTTCCTCTCCTTCTCTTTGAAGTTGCGGCCGCACTTTCCAGCGCCGCTGCAATCTCCTCGTTACCACTTGCTTGAACACTTCTCGAAGCTCGGCGATGAGCGGGGCAATTTCTTTATACTCGTTTCGATAGCCGATCACGTCTTCGGGACTCACGTCGTGCTCTCTCGCCCACTGCTCGAGAATGCTTTGATCGAGCGAGGGCCTGCCACCCCGCTCTTTCACGATCGCCTCAATCGTCTTCATTATTTTCTCTTCATCTTTTGCGGATAAGGGTTCGGGATGCGTGTCCTCGTACGTTTTATATTGCTCCTTGAAGCGCTTCTCCGCTTCGCGCCTCGCGCCACCCTCCTTTTTCGTTTCTTTTTTCTTATCCTCGCCGCCTTTCTCGCCCTTGCCTTTTCCGCCCTCGGCTTCTTTTTTCTTTTTAAATTTATCCCACCATTTTTTATCTTTCTTTTCTTCGCCTTGCTTTCCCTGTCCTCCCTCTTGCTCGCGGCTTTCGCTCGGCTGCCCTTCGCCCTTGCCTTCGTTGCCTTTCTGTTTCTGCGTTTCGCGTTCCATGTCTTTGCGATAAAGTTCCATATAAACCGGCTCGACGACTTGACGCATTAATTTAAAGCGGTCGCGAGGTTTAATCGTGGGGGTTGTCACGAGATCCAAAATATCTGTTTTGTCGTCGCCGAAACTCCGCAGCTTATCAAGCGCTTCTTGGGCTTCGGGACCCACCGTTACTTCTTCGTCCGGAACCATCATCTTGCGGATGAACCCATAAACGAATTGAACGTGGGCAGATAGTTCTTGCTCTTCACCGCTTTTGGGATCTTTCAGCCGCCGATAATCGGTCGCCGGAAACATTTTCTCTTTATATAAAGTGCGGCGCGTTTCCTCCAAAAATGGAAGTTCCGCGACAATGCGTCGGTTCCCCAGCACGTCTTCGAAAATATTGTGGAGGATGTGGAGCTGCGGCTTCTGCTGGCTGTACCGCTTCGCCTCTTTGAGCACGAATTCGGGATCTCTCAAAAGTTCGCCATAGTGAGCCATAAGCTCGTGCGTCGTCGCAAAGAGGGTTTCTTTAAGATCGTAGCCGCGCTCAATAAAGAACTTTGGGTCGTAAACGAGTCGGCGATTTTCAAAATCAAACGCCCAGCCATTATTGCCCCTCTCAAGCGTAATGTCGCCGCGCATGCCGTATGCGCCGAGAATCTCGCTTTCCTTATCAAAAAATGACTCGACCTCGGATGGCGGCGCCTCCTTTTTTTCGCCAGGAGCGATATCTCCCTCGGGCGGTTTTTCAGGTGAGAATTTAGCCACGTTGTTTCGTTTATTATACCTCTTATAGGCCGAAAAATCAAATGATTTTCTTTAGCATCTCCCATCGCACGCCGCGAGATCGAGAATGCGTCACAAGCCCTAAATACGAGACGAAAGAATCTTTTTTGAATCGTTCGCTCAGCTTTCGGAGCATTCTGCGCTTCGTCTTCGTGCGCAAGATGCGATGATGCGGAAAACATACGAATCCGAGGAAATCCACGCCCCGATGATATTTTCCCACAGAAACTTTTTTGGGGTGCAGTTCCATTTTAAGGCTGGCATTAAGAAAATCGCCGATTTTTCCTATGTAACTTGCGAGAAGCTCTCTGTCCCTATCCAAAATTACAAAATCATCGCAATAGCGCATATAATATTTCGCCCGGAGGTTCATTTTTATGAATTGGTCGAGCTCGTTCAGGTAGATGTTTGCGAAAAGCTGGCTCGTGAGGTTGCCGAGCGGCAATCCTTTGCCCGTTTCTTTATTAAAGCTGTCAATGATTATTCGGAAAAGATTGAGGGCGCGCGGGTCTTTGACTCGCCGTGCAAGGAGATTTTTAAGTATCTCGTGATCGATAGAGTTGAAAAAACTTTTGATATCGCATTTCAAAACCCAAACGGTTTTCGTATTATTCCGCGATAATTTCCAGCCGAACTTGCGTAAACGCTCGAGCGCGGCGTGAGCTCCTTTTTCATCTCTGCAAGCATACGAATCGAAAATAAAGCGGGGGTCGAAGATCAGTTCGATTACGCGGACGATCGCGTGATGTAAAACTCTGTCCCGGACGGGCGCTTTATGGATATGCCTTTTCTTCGGATCGAACACAAAAAATGATTTATACGCGCCATGTTGATATTTTCCTTCTTTTAAGTTATAATACAGGGAGAAAAGGTTGTCTTCAAGATTTCGGGAGAATTCCATCGCCTCAAGCTTCTGGGATTTGCCTCGCAAAAAACTATGCCATGCCAATAACAAATTACTAGATGAAATAATATTTTCATAAACAACATGACTATCCAAACCGTCCCCGATAGAATGTTGGATCTCCCTATTTTCCATAAAACGTACGCGTTTATTATTTTATTTTCCGGCTATGTCGGCAAGTTCCCTAAACACGACCGCTTTACCCTCGGCGCGCGCATCGAAAATACCTCGCTCGAACTCTTGATGCTTATTATGCGGGCAAATTACGGGCAATCCACGCGCCTTAACTTTTTAAACGAGGGAAGTATTACGCTCGATATGCTCAAAATCCTCGTGCGGATCGCGAAAGACAAGAAAGCCATTCATCCCAATCAGTATTTAATACTCGAGGAACGATTGCAAGAAATAGGCCGCATGCTCGGCGGCTGGATAAAGTCTTCTAGTGCGAAAAGACCCGTGTAAACGGGTCTTTTCTGTGAGATACGATCTGAGGGCGGAACCCCAAGTTGTCGTTCCGGTCGGAGGGATCATCCCAGTTCACGTTCGAGAGGCCACCGTTCCTCGAGTTACCACCATCGAGGCGCCTCGTGCCCGGTCCCTAGCCCATCTGTGCCCCAAACCATCTAAGGCAACGGCAATTCGCGGGAAGCGTCTTGCCTGTATAAATATGGGGCAGGATCCCTAATAAAAGGAAATCTGCATAAGTTTGGAACACGTCGTTTCTCTCGTGTATCGGGCGAACCGATAATCCATAGATCCGGCTACATTAGCCCGTATAAAAAATTTATACCGAAAGCCCCAAAGAAACAAGAGGCCAATTCCCAAAGCTCCTATTTACGAGAGAAAACGACCTGAGGGCGGAACCCCAAGTCGCCGAGCCGGACGGAGGGAGCAGCCCAGCTCACGAGCGAGAGGCCGCCGCTCCTCGAGCTACCACCAACGAGGCGCCCCGTGCCCTTCTGATAAGAATCTTCGAACCATTCCCATGTATTCGTTTCGCCCCACTTGGGATAGTAAACATTTCCCATATAGTTCCATTCGATCGCTCTTGGAAGCCGCAGCGATTCGGGCGGAACATCGAGCGCTTCCGCGATCGCCTTCTTCACCTCCGGCTTATTTAATTCGTCCCACGAAATATTGTAACGAGAATCCTTAGTTTTGAAATCCGTGATTATTTTTCTCTTTCTCAAATCTTCGAGCGTCTCGGCCAATATGTCATCGGCATACTTTTGCTTGCCGTCTTGATATTGCGGCTTCTCGCGGCTGTCTACGAGAATCCATGATGCGGGAAGCTTCAGGGCGTCTTTCGGAAGATTGCCGTTCTTCACCTCGTCAAAAAATTCGATGCCCCAGTTCTTATCCGGAGTGTATCGCGTGCCCGGCTTCTTTTTCCAGCCCGGCAGCTCGCGCTCTTCAGAGAGTTCTTCGTCTGGCAGATAATGGAGCTCGAGCCCCATCTCTTTCCATTTCTCGTATCGTTCGGGGGTGATTTCATTCGGAAGCGGCGGCACCTCGATATCGTAACCAAAAAAAT
>JBGPES010000040.1:0-7296 GCA_041482935.1 Minisyncoccia bacterium
GTCATGCCGCGCCTGGTGCCTGAGGGCCAGACCGCTGACAGCGCGATCGTTCAGGCCGCGCGCGTGTCCTATGGCCAGGGCACCAAGAAGGTCAGCGAAGACCGGGGCCTGATCCGCTACCTGCTGCGGCATAGGCACACCACGCCCTTCGAGATGGTCGAATTCAAATTCCACTGCAAAATGCCGATCTTCGTCGCGCGCCAGTGGATACGGCACCGCACGGCAAGCGTGAACGAATATTCGGGGCGTTACTCGGAGATGAGCAACGAATTCTATATTCCCGAGAGATCGGTGCTCGCGAAACAATCGGCGACGAACCGGCAGGGAAGGGCGGAAATGCTTTCGGGCGACCAACAGCAAAAAATTCTTACGCTCCTCAAGGATGACGCCGAGCGCGTGTACGCGCATTACAAACAATTTCTTGAGGATGATCTTGCGCGCGAGCTCGCGCGCATCGGACTCACACTAGCTAATTACACCGAATGGTATTGGAAAATCGATTTGCATAATCTTATGCATTTTCTCCGCCTTCGCATGGACGCGCATGCGCAATACGAAATCCGTGTTTTCGCGGATGCCATAGCACAGATATTGAAAGACGCCGTGCCGCTTTCTTTTGAAGCGTTCGAAGACTATCAGCTTCACTCGATGAATTTTTCCGGCCTCGAGACGAAGTTCCTTGAGACACATTCCTGGCCGATGATGCCCGCGGATGCCGAAAAAGAGATTTTGGAAGCGTTCAAGAACAAGCGGGAAACCCAGGAATTTTTGGAAAAATTGCGCGTGCTCAATTTTTTGACGGAAAAGTAATCTTTTGTTATACTACCATTATGGATATTACATTAATCATTCTCGTTCTTATCGTAATCTGGTTCGTATTGACCTATAACGGCCTGGTACAGACGAGGAATCGCGCCAAGGAGGCCTATTCCGATATCGACGTGCAGTTGAAGCGTCGGTACGATCTTATCCCGAATCTGGTGGAATCGGTGAAGGGATATATGACGCACGAAGCGAGCGTATTCGAGAATGTAACAAAAGCGCGTTCGCAGGCGATGCAGGCGACGGGTGCGGCAAAAGCAGGAGCGGAAAACGCGCTCTCGGGGGCACTCAAATCTTTATTCGCCGTCGCCGAGAATTATCCCCAGCTCAAAGCCAGCGAAAACTTCCAAAAGTTGCAGGATGAATTGACCGATACCGAGGACAAGATCCAGGCCGCGCGCCGGTTCTATAACGGAATGGTCCGCGACCTGAACACGAAGATCCAGCTTTTCCCCACGAATTTGTTCGCGAACGCCCTTGGTTTCCTGCCGATGGAATTCTTCGGCGATCTTACGGATGCCGAGAAGCAGCCGGTGCAGGTAAAATTTTAAGCGACGAAGCTAACATGCTTCATCGCCCCGGCAAAAGCCGGGGTCCGTGCTTCCGAATTTTTGATATGTTCAAACCTTTTAAAAGCCAAGAAGCTTTATGTTAAAACGTTTTTATCGCGACAAAAATAAAGCAGAAAAACAATCTTCATGATTGAACGATTTCCCGCGCCGAAATCTCCGGAACTTCCGGAATTTTCCGGAACGGAATCAAGACTTATTCGCGCACTCAAAGAAAGAGGACCGGAGGATGAAGAGACGAAAAAAATACTCAATGCATGGCTTGATGCCGGAGAGGCGAATGTAAAAGCCGCCGATAAACCGTCCGCGAACATTGCATTTAGTCTGAAGCAGGCCGAGTTGTATGCTGCGGCCGGATTTGTGGAGGGTGCGCGCCAGAATGCCGAGGCCGCAATGGAGGAAGCGGCGAATTGCGGAGAGCCCGATCTATGGGAAGCGACAAAATCAATTCTCGACAAAATGGAAAGGCAAGTTTAATATTTGGGGGAGCGTGGATTCCCGCCTGCGCGGGAATGACAACGAGCAAAATGCCGAATCTTTACCAATACCAATCTTCAAACATCCATCGCACCTGGCTTTTGTTTGCGGTGTTTTTTGTGGTCGTCGCCGGTCTGGGATACGTGTTCTCGCAAGCATATGGCGATCCGAGCTATTTTTACTTCGCGCTTGTGTTCACGGTAGTGTATTCGCTCATCAGTTATTATTCATCCGCAGCTATCGCGCTTAAGATGGCGCGTGCCGTGCCGATCGAGAAGAAAGACAATCCCATGCTCTATAATATCATCGAGAATCTTTGCATCGCGTCCGGTCTGCCAACGCCGAAAGTTTACATCACGCCCGAACTGCAGATCAACGCCTTTGCGACGGGCCGCGACCCGCAGCATGCGGCGGTGGCGGTCACGCAGGGAGCGCTCCAGCGCCTCAATAAACAGGAACTTGAGGGCGTCCTCGCGCACGAACTCTCGCACGTGGGTAACCGCGATATTCTGGTTTCGACGGTCGCCGCGATCCTCGCCGGTATCATCACGCTTCTTGCGGACGTTTTTCTCCGTTCCCTGTTCTGGGGCGGGGGACGGCGCAGCAATAATAACAGCGAGGCGGGGGAGATATTCTTCATTGCCGCTATCGTGCTTTCCATTTTGGCGCCTATCGGCACGATGCTTATCCAGCTTGCGATATCGCGCAGGCGCGAGGCATTGGCCGACGCATCGGGAGTGCTCCTCACGCGTTATCCGGAGGGTTTGATCTCGGCGCTCAGGAAGATCGCAGAAGATAGTACGCCGATGGCCTCCGCAAAGGATTCGACGGCCCACATGTGGATCGACAATCCCTTCAAAGGCAATCAAGTTTCCTGGTGGCACAAATTGTTCATGACCCACCCGCCGATCGAAGAACGCATCAGGGCCCTCCAACAGCAGTAATTCCTATCGCAATCATGGAACAATTCACTTCTCATCAAAATAACGAACGCGATCCGGCGTCGCGCGGGGCAGGAGAAGAAAAAGTTCCCGCTCCGGCAAAAGCAGGCCGCATAAAGAAAGCTTTGCTGCTCGGTATCGTCTTCGCCGCTTTTTTCGGCGCCCCCGCTGCGCCCCCGGCCCAGGCTCAAGAAAATCATTTTACTCGTACGCAGGACGGTGATTTGAAGGTGGAAGTGACTGTCGAAAAAAGCCCGGAAGGAATGCGATTGTATAAAAAGAAAGCGGAGAAACTTCGCGGGCAATTGGAGCAAAAAGGGACGCAGGAGGATTTCGAATACCTGGAGTCGATCTATTCGGTGCGTGAAAAGCCCTCAAGCGATC
The DNA here is from genome assembly GCA_041482935.1 of Minisyncoccia bacterium. Taxonomy (GTDB): domain Bacteria; phylum Patescibacteriota; class Minisyncoccia; order UBA6257; family 2-01-FULL-56-20; genus DATLTV01. Next base: position 3,194 of record JBGPES010000040.1, read on the forward strand.
GGTTAAAGCGACTGTGGCAGTTGTTTTCGCCGACGCTCTGGGCGCGAAATACGCTCGAGAAGCGCGCTCATGCCTCGCCCGACGAAGAGAATCTTGACAACGGCCTGCTTGCCTCAAATTACGATCTTCTCTGGAACAAAGAAGAAATCCTTAAGCGCGCGGAAAGGGAGCGGAAATTTCCGGAGATCGCCGGATTCGAAAAAATCCCCGGCTACACCAATGAAAAAGTGAAGGCCATGATTGCAGGATTGCCTCGCGAGCTTTTGGACGGCATCGACGAGATTCTCTATGTGCCCGAGAAAAAAGAAAAGACAACGTATCATTTGTTCGGATCTGCGGAAGACGAAGGCGGTATCCAAAGAACAATGCACCATGCGAAGGACGACGGCAAAAGAACCGTAAAAATATATGAATTTGACGAGATACAAGACAGAGAAGAATTAAAAAGCCTGATTGTCCATGAAATTTTCCATCTCAACGACTGGGGCAGCAGCGTGCGCATGACAATGAAGGATCGGGATGCGATGCTTGCCGACTGGACGCGCTGGTTCTTGAATCCGAAGAGGCCGCGATCGGGATACGTTGACGACATGTTCCCCAAGAACGGCCGCGCCGAAGGCTGGAATGAAAACGAAATACAATATTTGCAGGTGTGCGAATTGTGGGCGGAATCGGTGCAAAAACACAGGGAGATATTGCTTCCCGGCGGATCGGGAGCGGTTTTGCGGATGCTTCGAGAAGAAGGATATCGCGTTCCGCACGATCTCGAGCTCGTAGTGAAGTGGCTGGACAAAATGGAGGTATCGGGATTCACTTCGGCGGACGAGGCGTCGCAGAATAATGCTTTCGGCCCTTCGCCGAACCAACGCACCTCCCGTCGATGAAAGCCATCGCGGCCGTTGTGTTGTATACTCAAATCATGAATCCCGTTAGAGATGGCCATCAACGAATCAAATCCGATTTTTTCAAAATGCGCATAGAACCACCAAAGGTCTTATTGCGGATAAACGCAAACACAAGTGTTTTCTATCTCTAATGGGATGAAATTCGCCCAAGAAATCCGTAACAATATCTATAACCCCGGGTATTACCAAGAGCTTCTTACGAAGCCTTTTTCCTATTCGTTAAAATATTTCTTTACGCTCGCAATCCTCGTGGCGCTCGTTTCGGGAATTGTTTTCCTTTTCTCCGTAGGACCTGGCGCGCAATCGTTCCTTAATACCGCGGGCGGAAAAATTCTCGACTATTATCCCGCGGAACTTCAGATCGTTATCACGAAGGGACATGTTTCGACGAACGTAAGCGAGCCCTATTTCATGAAGTTGCCGCAGGAGCTGAAGGACAATATGGCGGCCCAGAGTAACGCCCCGCAGGATACCGAGAACCTCCTCGTGATAGACACGAAAAGCGCCTTTACGGTGGACCAGTTCAAGAGTTATAGAACGCTCGTATTACTTACCGGAGACACCCTGATCCACTACGACAAGAATGGAATCATTACCGTCCAACCATTGGACCAGATTTCGAACTTTACCTTGAACAAAGACAAAATTTCTTCCTTCCTTGCCAAGGTGCGGCCGTATTTCGGATTTGTGTATCCCGTGATCGCGGTTGGGGCATTTATCTTTGCTTTCTTCGCCGTTACCTTCAACCTTTTCTATCTCGTGTTCGCGGCCCTTTTCATCTGGGGTATCGCGCGGATGAAGCGGCTCCCGATCGGCTATAAAAAATCCCATCAGCTGGGACTGCACCTCATAACCTTCGCCCTGCTTTTCGATACCCTCCTCTTTCTCGCCCTGCCGAGTTTTCATGTGCCGTTTCTTTTCACTGCGTTAATGGTTCTCGGGGCGTGGTTTAACTTGAAGGACGGAGGTTTGCCACAGACACCCTCGGCACCACCCCCCGTCATCCCGGCTCCTCATTGATTTCGGACGGGTTCCGGTCGAGATCCGCGCCCCCGAAGACTTTTTCTTATTCTCCTATTTACGCGCCTGCCTGCCGGTAGGCAGGAATAAGCGAATAGTATTTCGTTGTTGGCTTACTCCTCAAGATACCGATGAAACATCAATTTACAAAAACGATCGTCATTGCCCTCGGCGGTTCCATTATCTATCCCGAGGAGATCGATATCAAATATCTCAAGCAATTCAAGAAATTTATCGAAACTTCCATACAACGCGGAACGAAATTCGTGATCGTGATCGGCGGGGGACGGCTCGCCCGCGTGTTCCAGAATGTCGCGCATGAAATTTCGCCGCTTACTGACGAAGACAAGGATTGGATCGGCATTCACTCGACGCGCCTGAATGCGCACCTTCTCCGCACTATCTTCCGCAAAGCAGCGGATCCCGTCATTATTGACGAACGGGGAAAAACGAAACGCAGCGTGTTTCGTCCCCGCGAAGGCGGGGATCCACAAAGATCGCTAAAGTATCCCGTGACCATCGCCTCCGGCTGGCGTCCGGGATGGTCTACGGATTTCGTGGCAGCCGCGATTGCGCATGACTTAAAGATTCCCGAGTACGTCGTGGCGGGGAAGCCCGCCTTCGTCTACGACAAAGACCCGGGCGTCTATAAAACCGCCAAGCCGCTTCCGGAAATACGCTGGAAAAACTACCGCAAGCTTATTCCTGCGTCTTGGGTGCCGGGGTTCCATTCGCCGGTAGACCCCGTAGCCGCAAAGCTATCGGATTCGGTCGGCCTCAAAGCGATCATCATAAACGGCAAAGACCTCAAGAATTTCGAGCGACTTCTCGCGGGAAAAGATTTTCAGGGAACGGTTATTTCACGGTAATACTTCCGACCATTACGCCCTGACAATATCCCGTGGGGTCCAAATAGCCCCGTACGAGCACCTGATATATTCCGGGCGGAATTGAATCGGGCGGGGTGAACGCTATTCGCGTATTATTCCAGGATTGTATTAAGTTCGGCGGGACATTTATAAGCATCCTATCATCAATGGAGACACATACCCCCGGCACTCGTAAAAAGGCATGTGAAAGGAGAGGGGGGCGCTCAAAATTCTTCTGTCGGAGAATTAATTTCAATTTTGGAATTAGAGGAGAAGGTTCCAGATATTCATTACATCGGATTTTTAGACGGAAGCTACCCGAAATATCTTTCTGTCTCCACCCCGCATCCATCCGGGAACAAACTGGAAAAACAAAAATACAGAATTATCGAGACCCTGAAGAGGCGTGAAATAATTATTTTTTGAATACGGCTGGATTTAAAGAATTTATTAAGGATTTATCGGGTTCGAGATAAATCGCGCTGGACAGAAAGAAGCAATCGTAATTATGTGGGAAACCGGCGTCAGGAACCATTTTCTCCGCCTTATCTTTTCTTTAAAAATATTTTATCTCCGGCCGGTAGGATGGTAGCAAGGGTTGGCAAAGGTCGGTAGGGGATAGTCTTGACGGAGAATTCTAATGTACGTTATTATGTACGTATGGATATCAAGACAATGCTTTCCATATCGGACGCGCGCAAGAAGATATTCGACATCACGAAAGACGTGCAGAAGCCGAACCGGCATTATACCCTCACGGACAAGGGTCGGCCAAAGGCCGTGATCATGTCTGCGGAGCAATACGAATCCTGGGTCGAAACTCTCGAGGTAATGAAGGATTTTCCGGATTTGAAAAAAGATATTACTGAGGCACACCGCGAGTATCGGCAGGGAAAATTCGTCGCCATCGAAGATATTCTGGTGAAAGAGGGATACATCCCGAAAGACAAAAGCAAAGCAATACATGGTCTATCGAGTCGTCATTCTCGCAAGGGCAAACAAAGATCTTGAGCGCGTTCCAGAGCGGTTCAAGGGGAGGGTACTCGCCGCCATCGTTGCTCTCGGCAATGATCCGTTTTTGGGTAAGAAGCTCGAAGGGGAGTATGCCGGGCTATGGTCCTATCGCCTTTGGCCATATCGCATTCTGTATGAGATCAAAAAAAGGGAAGTAACGGTGCTCATCGTAAAGATCGGCCACCGGCAAGGGGTGTACGGCCCTTAGAAACCTCGGCTTTCTAAAGTTTTTCTAAAGATTGGTCAGTTTGAGGCTGAGGAAGTCCGGTTTTTGCCCGGCTTGGCCCAACTTGCA
>JBGPES010000041.1:0-7227 GCA_041482935.1 Minisyncoccia bacterium
AGGAAAATAACAAGGAATTGGACAACCTTTTGTCATCCCTTCAGGAAAAATTCGGCGAAGGCGCGATCATGAAGCTCGGAGAGACGCGGAAGGTGGATGTGGCCGTGATTCCCACCGGCTCATTCTCACTGGATCTCGCGCTCGGCGTGGGCGGCTTGCCCCGCGGGCGGATCGTTGAGATCTACGGACCCGAATCGAGCGGAAAAACCACGCTCGCACTAAACGTCGTGGCACAAGCGCAAAAACAAGGCGGAAAAACCGCATTCATTGACGCTGAACATGCCATGGACCCGGAATACGCGGCCAAACTCGGGGTAAAGGTGAACGAACTCCTGATCTCGCAGCCGGACAACGGCGAAGAGGCGCTGAATATCCTGGAAAGCTTGGTGCGGTCGGGAATGATCTCGGTCGTCGTCGTGGACTCCGTGGCGGCACTCACGCCGAAAGCGGAAATCGAAGGCGAAATGGGTGCCCAGCATATGGGGAGGCAGGCACGCATGATGGCGCAGGCGCTCCGCAAGCTCACGGCGCTTGCCGCACGGACGCAAACATTGATCATCTTCATCAATCAACTCAGAATGAAAATCGGGATAGTGTTCGGCAATCCCGAAACGACCCCGGGCGGCATGGCCCTCAAGTTCGCGGCATCGGTCAGAATCGACGTCCGGCGTATCGCCCAGGTGAAAAAAGGAGAAGTGGTGGTGGGCAACCGCGTCAAAGCAAAAGTCGTGAAAAACAAAGTTGCGCCGCCGTTCCATGTCTCCGAGTTCGACATCCTGTTCGGCGAAGGAATCTCCTACGAAGCGGATGTTTTGAACGCCGCAATCAAATACGGCGTCGTAAAGAAATCGGGCGCGAGCTATAGCATGGGCGGAGAAAAATTGGGCTCCGGATTCGACAACGTTCGCGAAAAACTCAAGGAAGATAAAAAACTGCTTGGAGAAATCAAAAAGAGCGTGGTGGAGGCGATGAAGAATCCTGCGGCGACGGCTGAAGCCGAGTAAAATAAAAGCGGCCTTGTTTATTTCGAGGCCGCACCGTATTGTAAAAACAATTTCTTCCGCAGGTCGAGCGAGTTGATATTATCTTTTCTGCGGATCATCGCATTCTTGAGGGCATTTTTGTATGCCGTTTCGCCCGGATAAATTGACCAACCCCCGACGGACATGGTGGGCGCATAGCAGACCGAATTGAACGTAATGCTTCGTACATCGTACGCACGTATTGGTTGGCCTTCCCCTGCGGATGAGCGGCTTTCTCTCGTCTACGAAGAATCCCGCATCGTAGAGAATGGCGCCCTTTAGCGCTTTTTCTCCGTACTTCCATATAGCATCCTCCATCGCAGCTATCTCGGCATGCAGCATGAAATTTGTTCGAAAAGGAAATCGTTCCATTCGCCCTCCGGCCAAGAGTGATCGATTCCAACCTTCGCCAAGAATTTCCCCGCCTGGAGATATAATCCTTGCTCCGTAACGCTGCTCTTTGCCCTTAGATCGCAACGCAAGATGTATGCACTTCTGCCAATGCTCGTCCTCAATCACAATTTGTGGTACGTCAGACAGATCGAGGTCCGAGTATTCGACGTGTTGCTTAGACACGTGAACCTCCTAAAATTTCAAGCACCATCAAACTACGCAAAGTATAATGATTACAGTCAAAAAAATCAAGGAAGGTGCTGGCATCCCTCGACGAATTTCAAACTATGGTTTCGGGGTAGGCTAACCTGCCCAGCTAAGGACCACGATATATTCTTTACAGCCTCTCGATCGCCTGCGTGAGTCCGGCTTCCGAAGTGCTGAAGATGAGATCTCCGTGGAACCAGCCGTAAACGAACACCGCTCCCGTGGTCGAAGAACTGAATTTCAATATCCGCGCCGGCTGGCCGGACTCAATCGTGTCTTTGAATCCCGCAGGATCGGGAATCCCGGGCGCCGTTAAAAAGAAGTTCGTGAGCTTCGCCGATTGTTCGAGCTTCATCACGTCGTTCTTCACGAACAGCCAGTTTTCTCCGGGCTTGAGTGACAACACCACCCCTGGCCAGGGGCTCACGCCGCTTCTCCCCGAAGTGGAAGTGCTTTTCGCGGCATATACGAAGAACGTCGCGTCAGGAGTGAAATGCTGTACCAAGAGCTGCGGATCAAGCAATCCGATATCCGCCGCATCGAAAACTTTCTGGGCCTCCAGATCGGAACCGCTCCCGTCTTTGAAATTGATCTCAAGCATGTTTCCCGTCGGATTCGCCGCGGCGACCGAACTTAGGATCTTCTGATTCACCGTTTCCAGATCGGCGGGATCCTGCGCGGTGGAATTGATCGTGAGCGCAAACAGCTGGTCTGCGGGCTTTTTGAAGAATGACGCATGGGTAAAGACAGCGTTCGCCGAAGGCTGGGGAGGCGCGGGCGGAGGGACGAATGGCAATTGAGCTGCTGGTGGAGTCGGAGGCGCGCTCCCCTTAAAAAACAGCTGATAGGCAAAATATCCCACGCCCGCGAAAAGCAGTATCGCAAGCAAAACTATAATCAGCGTCAATGCACTATTTGATTTTTTCTCGCCCTCCGCCCGCACCTCTTCTCCTCCGGAAGAAAGCGCGGGAGCTTGAACGTTCCGGTATTCCGCGGGGCCTCCTCCGCTCATCGCCATCGATTCCACATCGGAACGGAATGTCCGGACTCTCACTTCGGGCGGCGAAGGCGGAGCGGCCGGCCCCAAATCTCCGATCCCCCCTGAGTCGGGACTGGGCGGCACCCATGCATTTTGATCGTCTGCCATTAACTTATTTTACCTCGATGTTCTTCTTTTGAGAAATAAAAGCAAAAGCCCCGCCTGGGCGGGGCTTTGATGCGATCCCAAAAAAAATACCAAATTTTCTACAACTGCTTGAGTGATAATCCGATGCGACCATCCTCGTCGGCGCGAATGATCTTTACGCGCACATGGTCTCCCATATTCACGACCTCGGTCACGGTTTTTACATAGCCGTTTTTAAGCTCGGAAACGTGGAGCATGCCGTCACGCCCGCCGCCCAGATCGATGATCGCTCCGAAATCCATGATCTTTATGACGTTGCCCTCGACGACCTCCCCCACCTTATATTCCTTGGTAAGCGCCGAAATTTCCGTGACCGCCTTTTCAGTCATCGCGTGATCTGGTCCGGAAACGAATACGCTTCCGTCCTCGTCAACGTCAATGCTCGTAAGAGCGTATTTTTTGATTAGCCCGTTGATCATTTTGCCTCCCGGGCCGATAAGCGTTCCGATCTTCTCGGGATTGATCTTCAGCTGCAAAATCATCGGCACGTACTTCGAAAGTTCTTTGCGCGGAGCGGGAATGACCGATTTCATGAATTTCAGAATTTGAAGCCGGGCTTCGCGAGCCTGCTCCATTGTTTTCTCAACCATCTCAAGAGTCACGCCGTCCACCTTAACATCCATCTGCATGGCGTTCACCCCGTCTTCGGTGCCGGCAACCTTGAAATCCATGTCGCCATGATGGTCTTCGGGGCCCTGGATATCGGTAAGTACTTTATAATTCTTTGCGTCCTTCATCATAAGTCCCATGGCAATTCCTGCCGCGGGTTTTTTGATCGGCACGCCGGCGTCCATAAGAGACATGACTGACGCGCACACGGTTGCCATCGAAGAAGAACCGTTCGAGGAAAGGATCTCCGATACCACGCGGATCGTGTAGGGAAATTCTTCTTTGGGCGGAATCAGGGCTTCGAGCGCTTTTCGCGCCAAGTTGCCGTGTCCGATCTCGCGCCGACCAGGACCCCGGAATGGTCCGATCTCTCCAACCGAGAACGGCGGAAAGTTATAGTGCAGCATGAAGCGGCGCTTGCCGGAAGTCTCCATCGACTCGATAAGCTGATCCTGGCCCGGAGGCGCAAGCGTGGTTACCCCCAGGGCCTGTGTATTGCCGCGGATAAAAACCGCCGAACCGTGCGTCCGGGGCAAAAGCGCCACTTCTCCGTTCAATTCGCGAAGTTCGTCGAGTTTCCTGCCATCCGGACGCCTTTCTTTTTCCAAAATATTTTTATGTACGATATTGTTGATCGCCTCCTCAAACAAAAAGTCGGTGGCCTTGAGGTCCGCGTCGGGCATCGTTTCTTTAAGATGCGCGAAAAGGGCTTCTTTGAGCTTTCCCAATCTGCTGTAATGCTCGGCTTTTGATTTTTGATATACTGCTTCTTCAAGTTTATCAGCCAAAAATTTTAGAACGGCATCTTTGAGCGCCGGGGCGGGTTCGGAAAGTACCACTTCCGCATTCGGCTTGCCTATTTCTTTGATAACTTTCTTCTGAAATTCGACGAGCGCATTGACTTCTTTTTGCGCGAGCGCAAAGCCCTCGACGACGTCTTTTTCCTTCGCGTCGAATCCTCCGAGCTCGAGCATGTTGATCCTATCCTGCGAACCCGCGACAAACGCGTCGAATACCGGCTTCTCTTTCGCTACTTCGGAATTATTTGGGTTTATATGAAACCCGTCCTTCATTTGCGCGATGCGCACGCCGGCCACGGGACCGCCCCAGGGAACGTCCGATATCGCGAGCGCAATCGAAGCACCCATGAGCCCCACGAATTCGGGATCATTCTCTTCGTCGTATGCCAAAATAGTGACCACCACCTGTATATCGCGGCGCAATCTCGGGTCGAATAGCGGACGAATCGTCCGGTCGACGAGCCGTCCCGCGAGTATCGCGTCTTCGGACGGCCTCGATTCGCGGCGAACGAACCGGCTCCCCATGATCTTCCCCGCCGCGTAGAACTTCTCTTCGTAATCCACCCTGAGCGGCATATAGTTCGCGCTCGAATCGTGATGCGACATGACAACGGTCGTGAGTGCCACCGTTTCACCATATTGCGTAATGACCGACGCGTTCGTTTGGTCGGCAAGACAGGAAATCTCGATCGTCAGTGTTTTCCCTCCTACTTCCGTTGTGAATTTTTTTCGTTCGATCATAAATATGTTTATCGTGATTTCATAATGGCCCGCGAGATGTCTTCGCTATTGATGACCGTATCCGCGCCCTCCTGAACTTTGGACGCCGCGCTCCGCTTGAATGCGGCTACCTCGACAAGCCGCCCGACGCCCCACTTTAAATAATCGATGAGCGGGAGGAAATCGCCGTCGCCCGTGACGAGGATCACCACGTCGAGGAACGAGGACATCCTGATGGCATCAACGGCCATCCCCACATCCCAATCGCCCTTCTTCATGCCTCCGGCATATACCTGTAAATCCTTTACCCTGAGTTCGAGCCCGGCTTTCTCCAGCGCTTCAAAAAAAGCGGCTTCCGATGACAGGCCGCGGGATTCACTCTCGGGCGGGCGCGCAATGCGCGGAGGGCGAATTGCCTCCCGCTCGGCTCGCGGCATCCTTCTGTCGAATGACTGCGGCTCGATGCCTTCGCTCTTCACGACATAAGCCATCGCGCGGATCAGCTGGCGGTCGCCTACGAGATGCTTAATAAGCTCGCTGTAATTTACGCGCCCGTGATATAAATTTTTCGCCGAGTGATAGAGATTTTGTACGTCAACGAAAATTCCCACCCTCTGGTTTGAATAGCTTGATGATTTCATAGCGCTGTACGGGCACCGGAGAAGGAAGTTATCAGGTAATTGGGTTAATAAGTTATTCAGCCGCCGTCCCGATAACTCACTGACCTAATTACACGATAAACAGCATTCTCGCACCCGCTTCATCTCTTAAGATCCAGTTTCTTTATTAATTTTTCGTACTCTTTCGGCTCTTTTTTCTTCAAGTACGCCAAAAGTTTGCGCCGGTGGCTTACCATCTTCAAAAGTCCGCGGCGCGAATGATTATCTTTTGGATTCTTCTTCAGGTGCGCGGCGAGCTCGTCAACCTGGCGCGAAACCATAGCGACCTGCACCTGGGCGGATCCCGTGTCCTTATCGTGAGTCTTATGTTCGCCGATTATCCTTGATTTAACGCGTTTCGTAAGCATTCGTTCCATTATAAACCATTATTGGAAAATATGCAAGGCTCCGTAAAAAGAAAAACCGGACCAAGAAAGGTCCGGTATACGTGCATCTTAATCGCAACTCGTGCGCCTTCCTTCGAGCACCTCGACAGCACGGGTAAACGCGGCAAATTCGGTCTCCTCAAGTTGCGCCGAGCGTTCCAAATAGTTTTCCCCGATCATTCGGATCACGAACTCGGGGCTGCTCAGTCGGGCGGCAAAAACATTCGCGGCGCATTCACGTTCAATCGCCTCTTCATCGCCCTGGAAAACCAGAAGAGAAAAATCGCCGAGAAGAGCGTGCGCGATCTCGTGGTCGAAAATGAAAGTGCGCACATCGTGAGTTTGCACCGTGCGAAACCCGTCGCAGAATATGATAATATCTCCGCTCGCCCAATCAACATCGAGCAGGCTAATGGCTACCGCCGCTTCGTTGCCGCAACGCAGGTTCCCGATTTCGTTGAGAGTAAGAATGATCGGCTTCCGTTTCCCGGCAGGAACCAACTTCTTGGCAAGCGCATTGCGCCATGCCGCATCAAATCCTTCTTCCAACTTTTTCCTCTCGAGAGGCGTCCACCGTGTAGCGGTCGGTTTCGGATCAGGTTTCTCTTGGCCGAATACTGCAGTGATGCAAACCAGCCCCAACAGGAATGACAATATGATTCTTCGCATTCAAGATCTCCCCGCCTTCCAATCTTCTACGTTTGATGGTAGACGAGGAGACCTTCCCCCGTCAAATCCGCATCTGTCGCAAAATATTATGTGGTAAAATTGAGATATGTCCGAGATCGAAAAACTCTTAAACGACTATCTCTCCTATTTGGAGATCGAAAAGAACCGATCGCCGAAGACGCGGGAAAACTATGAGCGATACTTAAAAGAGTTTTTAAATTTTTCCGGCGCAAAATCCCCGACAGATATTACCGAACGCGTTGTGCGTGATTTCCGAATGAACCTGGCGCGCATTACCCGTGGCGGCGAAAAGAAAACGCTTAAGAGGATCACGCAAAGCTATTACGTGATCGCGCTCAGGAATTTTTTGAAATATTTGGCGCGGCACGACATTAAAGTACTCGCGCCCGAAAAGATCGAACTTCCGAAGATCGGGCAACGACAGATAGATGTCGTGGAATATGCCGACTTGGAGCGGTTGCTCGCGACGCCAAAGGGGCAGGACTTGCGGAGTCTGCGCGATAAAGCAATACTCGAACTTTTCTTTTCAACCGGGCTCCGGCTTTCCGAACTCTG
>JBGPES010000042.1:0-7132 GCA_041482935.1 Minisyncoccia bacterium
AGACTGCGTGAGAGCTGTTAAGGGCATGGACTACGTGATCATGTGTGCCGCGGCGACGGCAGGAGCGCCGGTCGTGGCAAAAACACCCCTCGCGATCGTGAATCCAAGCGTGGTCATGAATACGTGGATGCTCGAAGCGGCGTACGAAGCGAGCGTACAAAAATTCCTCTACGTGAGCAGTAATGCCGTTTACCCGCCTTATGAGCATCCGATGAAAGAAGAGGAAATGATGAGCGGCGCACCGTTCGAAAAGTATTACCCGATTTCCTGGATGAAGCGTTTCGGCGAGATCCTCTGCGAGACCTATTCCAATTGGCTAAAGATTCCGATGAAGACCGTTGTCATTCGGCCGGCGAACATGTACGGCCCGCTCGATAATTTTGATATAGAGACCTCGCATGTGGTTCCTGCGCTCATCCGCAAGGTCATTGAGCATCGTAACCCCGTCGAAGTCTGGGGCGATGGCAAGGAGATTAAGGACCTTATTTATGTAAAAGATTTTGTGGGGGGTTTGTTTCTTGCGCTTGAGAGAATAGAAAAATACGATCCGATCAATTTGGGAACTGGCGTGCAAGTGACGGTGACGGATGTCGTAAACGCTGCTATAGAGGCGGATGGCTTTAAAGACGCGAAGATATTTTACAACACGGCGGCGCTTGTTATGCTCAAAAAGCGGATGTTGGATGTCTCGAAGGCCGAACGATTGCTCGGCTGGCGGGCTAAAACTTCTCTCAAGGAGGGCATTGCAAAGACCGTCGCCTGGTATAAAAAGACCTACCTAAACGGCTATCACTAGAACCATGAGAATATTCATTACCGGAGGCACCGGCTTTATCGGCGGACATACGCTCGCGGAATTAAAAAAAAGAGGGCATCGCTTGCTGGTACTTTCTCGCAAAAGCCACCGGGAGCCCGGCATCGATTTCATAAAAGGCGACCTTTCGGATATTTCGAAGTGGGAGCGGCGGCTTAAAAAATTCAAACCCGAGGCGGCCGTGCATCTTGCTTGGGAAGGTATTCCTGATTTTTCCTATGCCCGAAGCGCAAAAAATCTTGCGGAAGGAATGGGTCTCTTCGCTGTTCTTGCCGATTTCGGTTGTAAAAAAATAGTTGCGATGGGAACTGGCTGGGAGTTTGGTGATCGCGTGGGGAGGGTGAATGAGAAGATATACGTTATTTCCACGACCGCGGTCATGGCCGCGAAACAATCCTTGCACCTTATGGGGGACGAGCTCGCGAAAGAAAAAAGAATGGATTTCATTTGGTTGCGTCCGTTCAGACCTTATGGCGATGGACAACGAGCCACTTCGCTTATACCATACATAGTGCAATGCGTTGGGCAGAAAATACCACTCAGACTGAAAGATCCACTTGCTAAAGGCGATTTTGTATATGTGGGGGATATAGCCCGGGCAGTAGCGGATGCGGTTTCGCGCGGAAAGGGCCTCGCGACGTATAATGTGGGTTCGGGCCGTCTCATTTCCGCGAAAGAGATCGCGAAGATCGTTTGCGGGGAAATGGGGGCGAGTAAAGAGTATTACGGATCTTTTTTGCGTACTATAAAAGGGAAATCTACAAGCGCTCCTTATGCGGACCTCGTTGCCGTGATCAAGGGCATCGGCTGGCGTCCGACAACGGATATGCGAACCGGTATCCAAAAAGTAATTAAAGAATATAAATCGAGTAAATGAAGCTTATAGTTGCGGGTTCGGAAAGTTTCGTCGCACGGGAACTCATCGCCCAGTGTCTCGGGGCGGGCATTGAGGTCTTCGGTTTCGATTTCGCGAAAAATAGCGATCTGGTCTATGAATTCAAAAAAGGCGATGTGAACGACCCGAACGTCGGCGACATCTTCCCGCAGGGCGCGGATGCGATCGTGCATCTCGCGGCGCTTTCGCGCAACGAGGATTGCGCAGGTAAGCCCTATGAGACATTTCATACGAACGTGATGGGGACACTGAATCTCGTGCGGGCGGCGAAAGCGAGTGGTGCGAAGCAGTTTATCTTTTCCTCGAGCGATTGGGTCTATGAAAAGTTCGCTCCGGGCGAGATAAAGAACGAGGATTCCGTGATCGACATTGCGGGGCATACCTCGGAATACGCGCTCTCGAAGCTCGTAAGCGAGGCAAATCTGCGCCAGATATACCTTCGCGATAATTCTCTCGGCATCACAGTCCTCCGTTTCGCGATCATCTACGGCCCGCGCCCCGTGAGCCGCGGCGGTTCGGTGGAGCGTATCATGAGCGAAGCGAAAACAAAAGATACGATAACGTTCTCCGGCTCCGCGAAATCGGGGCGCTGCTACATGCACGTGAGCGACATCGCGGGGGGCATCCGCGCGGCGGTGGGCAGGAAAGATTTCCAGATCATAAATCTTGCGGGCGACGAATTTGTCACACTCGAAGATATCGTCCGTATAACCGAAAAGTTGTGCGGCAAAGCAACCCCGGCAAAGATCACCGAAGGAGATCCGAAAGCCATCGTTGCGCGCAATATTTCAAACAAAAAAGCAAAAGAGCTTCTCGGCTGGAAGCCGCAGCTCGATATCAAGGCCGGACTCGCAACCGTCGTGCCTCATCTTTAAATGAGCGATAAGCAAAAAATTGCCGAAGAAATAATCCGTTTGCGGATCAGCCAGATGATCGTGAACGAAGAATATAAGGCGAACAAGTTCAAGGTGCCGATCCACCTCGCTTTGGGGCACGAGGCGATCGCGGTTGCGATAAGTGAAATTATGGAAAAAGGCGACGCCTTGCTTCCCACGCACCGCAACATCGCCTATAACCTTGCCCGCGCCGGGAAGCTGCGCCCGATCCTCGACGAATACTTTATGAAGCTGACCGGTCTGAACCAGGGCCATTCCGGTTCCATGAACCTTTTGAATCCTGAGCGGGGGATCCCCTACGCCTCAAGCATTCTCGCGAATCAATTTTCCGTGGCTACCGGCCTCGCCATGGCGGGAAAAATCGGGGGAAAGAAAAACGCCGTGATTGTCATGGCGGGAGACGGTTCGATGGAGGAAGGATCGTTCTACGAAAGCTTGCTCATGGCGCGCAGCATGGAGCTCCCCGTCATTTTTTTAGTGGAGAACAACGAGTGGTCAATGTCGACCCGCATCGACCAGCGTCGTTCTCCGATCGACCTTTCCTTGTTCGCCGAATCGCTCGATGTCCGCTATGCCCATCTTGAAGGCAATGATCCATATTTATATATCGATATTTTGAAAGATATGCGGAAGTTCGCGATCGGAAACAGTGTGCCGGTGTGCATCGAGGTTGCCGTGTTCACGCTTGGCGAGCGGCGGACGTCCAAAAGCGCCGAGTTTCCAGAGGGAGAATACATCAACTACCACGCGGGCCCGGCACCGGAGGTTTCTTTGAACGAATGGCCGATGATCAAGCAGAATGATGAAGATCCAGTGTTCGCCCTCACAAAACATATTGAGCGGTCGGTGCTCGAAGCGGACGCCCGCAGGCAATTTACTGCGTTGCAAAAAGAAATTTCCTGACTGCCATGAATCCCGTTAGAAGCCGCGATTGCTTGTCAAAAACAATAATTTTTTAAACAATGAACAACCGTCACAATAAATTAATCATCAACAGGTCGCCGATCGCGATCTGCTTCTAATGGGATGAAATATCACGAACACGTAAACGGACAATTGAGAAAAGCGGTCGCCGCGCACGACGGCCTTGTCGTGTATGGCCAGAACGTGAGCGCCGGTTCCCGTATTAGCGGTTTCACGAAAGGATTCGCCGTAAAAAGCACGGGGAAAATTATCAACACAACGAACACCGAGAATTCGCTCGTTGGCTTCGGCTTCGGCATCATGCTTGGCGGGGGAAAAGCGGCGTTTTTTATGAAGCAATTGGATTTTCTTTTTCTCGGCATCGACCACCTCGTGAACACCTACAACATCATCCGCAACAGCACGCACGCGAAAGGTTCGTTTACGATACTTCCGGTTATTGTGGACATGGGTTATCAGGGGCCGCAATCAAGTTCGAACGACTTCGGTGATTTCTGCTCTATGGCGAGAATTTCGGGCTATACGCTCACCAACAAATATGACATTGAGCAGATCGTCGGGAAGCACTTTGCGGCGCCCGGGTTCCGCATTATCGGCGCGAGCCAGCGGATGTTTAAGGAGGAACTTATCGATCCGGGAGAACCGGTGCTCGCGGACAAGGACCTGAAGTTTGCACAATACAAGGACGGCGTGGACGCAACTATCGTTTCGTTCAATTTCGCTTTTCCCTATGCCTGGAAACTCGGGCTTGAGCTCGAGAAAGCCGGAAAGAAGCCCGCGATATTCAACGTGAATTACATGACGCCGATCGACTGGGTACCAATTGTAGAAAGCGCAAAGAAGACCGGAAAACTCGTCGTGATCGATGACAGTAAGAGCGAAAATCTTTCGTGCTTCTCGCTCCTCGCCGAAGCGCGCAGCGCCATAAAGCTCAAGAAAGACATTTTTATAAAACGGACGTTGGGCAATAACTGGCTGCATCCCGTTTCTGATGCGATGGAAGTGGACTACGAGGGGATTACACGAAAGCTAGTTTCTTAGCGTGTAGGTTCTTAAACCTAACGATTTTTTAGATTTTTTATACCATTGCGGAATATTGGCATTGTAATGTGAATACCACAGTGATATGATGAGTCGAAACTAATTACTAGGAGTTTCATGTTCTTATTAGTTACCAGATAAAATAGCGATGATCAATAAATTAAAAAATAAAGTAAGGAAGAATTTACCCTTCCTCGTGCCGGTTCTTGGCCCAGTCTACGCTGCGCTGCGAGATTGGAGGTTAGTGTTTATTCCCTGGCAGATGCAATATAGCCAGCGGGGACTTATCACTGACGCAGCTTGCGAGTTTATGAAAGATCCACGCTTCGTACGGAGTCGTGAAATCGCAGTCAAAGAATGCAAACAGCAGCCTCCGACAGGAGGAGATTGGAGATTATATACTTTTGCATGGGCTGCCGAACATGCCACGAAGATCGAAGGTGATTTTGCGGAATGCGGGGTGAACCGCGGGCTTACCTCCCGCCTCATCGTCGAATATCTGGACTTCAAAAAGTCCCCTAAGAAGTTCTATCTCGTAGACATGTTCGAGCTAGGAGGTGGATACGGCAATTGCTATGAAGAAACCAGGGATGTATTCGCTCCATTCCAGAATGTGAAAGTTATTAAGGGGCATGTTCCGGAAGCATTGTCGCGGATTGACGGCAAGAAGTTTGCTTATGTGCATATTGACATGAACGCGCCTGAACCCGAAATGGCGGCCATAGATTTCTTCTGGGATAAGATGAACAGGGGCGGCGTCGTAATGCTTTGCGATTATAATATCTTCGGGAGGAAGCCTCAGCGCGATGCATGGAACGAGTGGGCGAAGACAAGGGGTGTTTCCATTCTTCAATTGCCGACTACCCAGGGGTTAATCATAAAACCCTAATTGTGTTTATTGTTTCCTGCTAAACCAACCGATACTTTCCGGCACTAACACCGTCTGAAGATAATTCTCCTCAAATGATATGCAGTGTTTTGACAATCGGCGTCGATTGTCGTATGCTCCTCGTATAGTAACGGGCCCGTTTTTGGTAGGTTTTCAAACATAAACGAAGATACCCCCAATGGTCATCACCAAAACCCCATTCCGTGTTTCGTTTTTTGGCGGCGGTACGGACTATCCTGCCTGGGCCAATGAGCACGGAGGAGTGGTGCTTTCAACGACTATCAACAAATATTGCTACATCACCTGCCGGTATTTGCCGCCGTTTTTTGATTTCAATTACAAGATCCGCTACAACGAATCGGAACTTACGAAAACGATCGCCGAGATCAAACATCCTTCCGTGCGCGAATGTCTTGCCTTTACGAATATGGACGAACGGCTTGAAATGCAGCACAATGGAGATTTGCCTGCGATGTCGGGCCTCGGTTCCAGCTCCGCTTTTACTGTTGGTTTTTTGAATGCGCTTTATACGCTCCAGGGAAAAGGTGTCGTGCCGAAGATGCAGCTTGCATCCGACGCGATCCATGTTGAGCAGGATTTGATCAAAGAAAATGTTGGTTCACAGGATCAGGTTGCTGCCGCATTCGGCGGTTTCAATAAAATTGAATTTGGCGGTCCGGAAAAAATCCGCGTTACGCCGCTTGCTATTCCTGTCGCCACAAAAAAAGCGCTTGAAGACCACCTGATGCTTTTTTTCACTGGTTTTTCACGGAATGCCTCAGAAATTGCGGCGGAGCAGATCCAAAACACAAAAGCGAAAGAGAATGAATTACGCACGATGGGTGCGATGGTGCCCGAGGCGATGAGCATATTAGCTGCCGGTCCGAACCGCATCAATGATTTTGGAAAACTTCTCGATGAATCCTGGAAGATCAAGCGCGGACTTTCTTCGCGTATTACGAATCCGCATATCGATGACATGTACGTTGCCGCGCGCGAAGCAGGAGCAATCGGTGGCAAACTCCTCGGTGCCGGTGGCGGAGGATTCATGCTTCTCTTTGCCGCGCCGAAGGATCAACAGCGCATTAAGGAAAAGCTGGGTAAATTCCTGCACGTGCCTTTTCGTTTTGAGAATGAAGGAAGCCAGGTCATTTTCAAAATCGATAATGAACCGACGTATGTTTCGTAGGGCGGTAATACATGCCGTAACGGCGAAAATAGTCGTTTGTATCTAGCCTTGCTCTTTCATGATAGATCTTACCAAGAAAAGAATTATCGTAACCGGCGGCAGCGGTTTTTTGGGTTCGCACGTCGTCGAAGGGCTCAAAAGGCGTGGTGTGCCCGAGAAAAATATTTTTACCCCGAGCTCGAAGGAATATGACTTGCGTAAGTGGGAAAATTGCGTGCGTGCGATGAAGGGGCAGGAAATACTTTTCGATCTCGCCGTCGTTGCCGGAGATCTGCGCCGCCGCATGCAAATCCCCGGCGAGCTTTTTTATGACAATTTAATGATGGGCGTTCAGCTTCTCGAGGCTGCTCGGCAAGCGGGTGTAGATATCGTGGTACGTAGCCGGAGCGAAGTGGAGTGTGGCGTCCGGGGGCCGGCGCCCCGCGAGGGGGCAGGTGGGGGGGGGGGGGTGGAGGGGTCGGTGATGTGTGCCGGGGGGGTTGGG
>JBGPES010000043.1:0-7112 GCA_041482935.1 Minisyncoccia bacterium
CCCGGGAGCGCTGCGCGCGTGTTTGATGCGACCGCGCGGGCAAAAGCGAATGTTATTCTGATTTCCCAGGCTTCTTCCGAGCACACGATTTGTCTTGCGATCAAGGGCAGCGAGGGCCAAGCGGCGGCAGGAGCACTGAGGCAGGAATTTGCGGACGATATGAAGAACAAGAAAGTTTCTCTCGCTGTGCTTCCCGGCCAGGCAATCGTTGCGGTCGTGGGCGGGGGCATGAAAGGAGTTCCCGATACCGCGGGCAAACTGTTTCATGCGCTGGGGGAGCACCGCGTGAATATTTCCGCGATCGCCCAGGGAAGCTCCGAGCGGAATATCTCGTTTGTCATAGCTTCAAAAGACAAGCAAAAAGCGATGAGCGTTGTTCATAAAACATTTTTCGGATAATAAGATGGCAAACAAAAAAATCCCGGTAGGAATCTTGGGAGCAACAGGCATGGTGGGACAGCGTTTTGTTTCCTTGCTCAAAAACCATCCTTGGTTTGAAGTGGCGTACGTCGCGGCTTCCGAGCGGTCGGCCGGAAAAACTTACGCCGATGCGGTTGCGGGAAGATGGGCGCACAAAGAGCCGGTGCCGAAGGCGGTAGGTAAGCTTGTGGTGCATTCGGCGGAAAGCGATCCGGAGCCCGCTCTCAAGCGCGCGCGCCTTTTCTTTTCCGCAATCGAGGCGGAGAAACAAGTTATCCAAAAAATGGAAGAGCGTTACGCCGCGATGGGTGCCGCCGTTGTTTCAAACACTTCAGCTCACCGATGGACGGAAGACGTGCCGATGGTGATTCCGGAAGTAAACCCCGAACATTTGCAAATGATCGAGGTACAGCGCAAACGCCGCGGATGGACGACTGGATGCATCGTCGTGAAGCCGAACTGTTCGATCCAGTCATACGTGCCGGTGCTGCACGCCTGGAAACATTTTGAGCCGCAGGAAGTAATCGTCTCGACCTATCAGGCTATCTCCGGCGCCGGGAAAACGTTCGACACCTGGCCCGAGATGATGGATAACGTCATACCCTATATACGGGGAGAAGAAGAAAAATCCGAAAAGGAGCCGTCGAAAATTTGGGCGGAGATGAAAGACGGTACATTTAAGCTTGCACCCTTGCCAAAAATTTCCGCGAACTGCCTGCGCGTTCCCGTCTCGGACGGCCATATGGCAGCGATCAATGTGCGTTTCAAGGGCAAGCCCACAAAGCCGGAATTAATAGAGGCAATACGGAATTTCAATAACCCATTGGACGGGCTCGGGCTTCCCTCGGCTCCACAGCCCTTTCTTACATACTTCGAAGAAGACGACCGTCCGCAGACGCGGCTTGACCGCGATACCCAACGCGGCATGGGTGTGAGTGTTGGACGTTTGCGGGAAGACGCGGTGCTTGGTTGGAAGTGTGCGGCGCTTTCCCACAACACCATCCGTGGGGCGGCCGGGGGCACGATCCTTACGGCCGAACTAATGCTCCAGAAAGGGTATCTGGGGAAATTTACGTCCTCATGACTTCCAAGGGAATTACTCTTATAGGCATGTCCGGCGTCGGGAAGTCCACGATCGGCACAATGGTCGCGGAACGTTTGGATTTCGCTTTCATCGATTTGGACGCCGTCATCAAAGAAAAAGAAAAAGAAAGCCACGTTTCCATTTTAAATCGCGTCGGCGACCGGAAATTTTTGGAAATGGAGGAACGGCACGCGCTTAATGTCCCGCTTGCAAACGCCGTTTTTTCCCCGGGCGGAAGCATCGTCTACTCGGCGAGAGCGGTTGAAAAGATAAGTGATGAAAGCATTGTTTTCTATTTGAAGTTACCGCTCTCTCAGCTTATAAGCCGTGTCGGGCATAATGTCGGGGCATGGGATCGGCGCGGCATCGTGGGGCTGAAAGAAAAGGGTCTTGAGAAACTTTTTCACGAACGGGAGCCACTCTATGAAGAAGTCGCGCATCACGTCATTGCTTGCGACAATTTGTCCGATGAAGAAGTTGTCTCGCGTATTATGTCGCTGTTTACGGAAGGATCATGAAATTCTACAGTACGAATAAAAAGAACGGACTCGTAAGCCTCGAGGAAGCGGTCTTCCGCGGTCTTGCCCAGGACGGGGGATTGTTTATGCCGCAGAGCATCCCGCAGTTGCCAAAAAAATTTGTAAACGGACTGCACGATCTCTCGTTTCAGAAGATTGCATTCGAGGTCGCGCGGGCCGTGATCGGGAAGGATGTTCCGGAAAGCGTCCTCAAAAAGATCATCGGGAAGGCGATAAATTTTGACGCTCCGATCGTGCCCTTGGATAGAGATACTTTCGTCCTCGAGCTTTTCCATGGCCCCACGCTCGCGTTCAAGGATTTCGGCGCGAGGTTCATGGCGGAGCTGATTTCCTACTTTGCCCGCAGTTCCAAAAAAGAGGTGACGATTCTCACGGCCACATCGGGAGACACGGGAAGCGCGGTTGCGCAGGGATTTTTCAACGTCCCAAACATAAAGGTGGTGGTGTTCTATCCCAAAGGCCGGATAACAAAAATACAGGAAAGCCAGATGGCGACGCTCGGGAAGAATATTCGAGCGGTCGAGGTTCGGGGAACATTCGATGATTGTCAGGCGCTCGTGAAGCAGGCGTTTTTGGATAAAGACCTGAACCGGCGCCTTAACCTTACCTCAGCGAATTCTATCAACATCGCGCGTCTTATTCCGCAGGCGTTCTATTATTTTGGGGCTTTCGCGCAATTACCCCGCGGGGCGAAACGCGTCGTTTTTTCTGTTCCTTCGGGTAATTTCGGAAATCTTACGGCGGGACTTATGGCGAAAAAAATGGGTTTGCCGGTAACATTTATCGCAGCGACGAACGCAAACGATGTCGTGCCCGAATATTTAAGAACCGGCACCTTCAGGCCGCGATCGTCAAAGCAAACGATTTCGAACGCCATGGACGTGGGGAATCCCTCGAACTTCGCGAGGATTCTCGATCTCTATCGGGGCGACCGGAAAAAAATACTGAAAGACGTTTGGGGAGCGGGCTTCACCGACAAAGAAACGCGCGGAGCGATTCGCGATGTCTTTCGCAGGCATCACTACACGCTTGATCCGCACGGCGCGGTAAGTTTTCTCGGCCTCAAGAAATACCGCGGGGAGTTCGGAGAGAATTGTACGGGCATCATTCTGGAAACCGCCCATCCGGCAAAATTTCCCTCTGCGGTCGAGAGGATGACAAAGCTCAAAACCTCGATACCGCCGAGGCTCAAAAAATTCATGTCGCGCAAGAAAAGATCGGTGGTGATGCCGAACGATTTTGCGGAGCTAAAGCGATTGCTCCTGTATTGGACCAAATAAAAACGGTATACGTCCGAAAAATAAAATATCCCGCACTCGATTCGAGTGCGGGATAGCTGTTGTGCTGCCGAAATGTTAATCGGTGCAGCGTTGTCTTTCGTCTTTGAGCGAAGCTCTGGCGGCTTCCGCCGCGCGGAGCAATACTTCTCCCAGAAACTCCGCTTCGTAGAGTTCGAGTATAAGGACTTGATCGAAGTCATTGCGATCGCTACCGATGTCGTTGTGATAATCCGTACTGTGCTGAAGCTCGATTCGCGCACTCGCGTTGCTTCCGTGTATCGCTACAAATGCCTTGACGCGACTATCGGTGATCGGTTTACAGAATACTTCTTTTTCCCTTGTGCCACTGCCATCCCAAACGTACATTTTCTTCATCTCCTCTATGCAAGCAAGCTAATCGTACCGTACTCCCAATGATCGGTTCCGTCAACTCATTCGACGTAATAAACTTTATATGATACAGTACGGGCAGCGAGATTGAAAATATAAATCTTCTCTCCTGCGGCAAGTTCGGGGTAGCTCTCAAGCTCGTTAGCTCTTTAGCCGACCGGGCTCAAAAATGATTTACCAACGGGCTAATGAGCCAAAAAACTAATGAGCTCGAATTTCCCGCAGGAGGGAAGGCCGCAATCAGTGGCCGACGATTGTCGATCGTCTTAAATAAATAACCTTCTTGCGCCGACGAACATGGGCGCAGCAATAGGACTTGCCGCACTGATCGTGGTCTTGGGAGTGTTTCTTCCGGACGTCTTGCGCGCACTGGAAGAGTTCCTCCTGACGTTCTTTGGGCGGGCGACCGCGCTCCTCAATGCGATGCCGACGAGCTTCCCGGCCCGCATCCAGGCGAAATAGCGCCCGCAGCCTTCCCCACACTTAATTTATAGGTGTGGGGGTTTTATTTTCAGAGGTTCGAGCTTGGCGAATAGTGAATATTTTTCCCATGGATGCCTTTTCCGTCATCCCCGCGAAGGCGGGGATCCATGCTCCCAGAGTATTCATAGGGAAGCGTGGATCCTCCGGCTAAACCGGAGAATGACAAAAATGCCATTATTCGTCGAGCTCAAGGGTCGCGTTCTTGCAAAATGAGCGGGGGTTATGATAGCCTGAGGTCAGAAATTTCCATCTTACTACGCATGCGTTTGCTCCAAGGAGGATCAAATGAAACGCGCATTTTGCTGTTTACTGCTCTTGTTGTTTGTTGTCGTTGATGCCCAACCCGTTTTTGCTCAAGAAAGTCATCCGTCGCGAATCTCACCGCGATTTTCGACTGCGAAAGAAGCTTTTGATTTCGCCAACAATCTTCCGGACGATTACCGCGCTACCGCGCAGTTCGTTTGCGAATACACCGAAGGCGCTCCGGCGTCGACCACCTATCGTGTCTATGCGCAACGCACGGTAAGCGTGCCGCTTACATGGAGCGTGCAGGAAGGATTTCCGACGCTCAAAGAAGCCGTTGATTTTGTAAACAGAGAACAAGCGGTGTCCCGGTTTGTCGCATGCAATGATCCGCGCGGATTCCGTCCTGGCAACTTGCAGCGCTCGAGCGTTACCGTATTCTATATTCCCGATTGGCATGATGATGAAAATTACGAAATTATCGGCGGCGAATTTCCGACTCCCGAGGCGGCGGCAGATTACGTGAATGCGCATCTTGACGGCTGGGCTGCGCGGCTTGCGCGGTTCATTCCCGAATTTTCCAGTGTGTCCCCGAATGTCCATTTGTGGCAAAGCACCTGGCGCATTGTTTCGATTCGCGAAGAACATGACACCCACGACTTCTGGAAGTGGAAGGTGGCGCATTATGGCAACTTGGGATTCGCCCTTATGAATAATCAGGGAACGGGATCCGCACTTGAGGAGATATATACCGCGGCGTTCACTGTGCGAAGCGTCACAAGCAATGTCGTTGTATTTTCTCTTCAAGGCGAAAACAAAACCGACGCGGCTGCGAAGCCCGAAGCGGAATTTATCGTTCCCGCGAAAGTTTGCGCAAGCAAAACACTTCTCGCGGCATGGGGGAAGGTTCGTTTATTCGCCGTTGTGGGAGACGCCGTGCACAGTCTTTATGACCGAACAAAGATCCGCATTGTGTTCAACGGGAACGCTTGCACTATTCCCGATCCGCCTTCATACGGGACTCTCCAAGTTGTGGAAGGCCCGGTGGATCCCGAGAAATTGGGCAACTCGATCTCGCGGGAGCCGAACACGCTTAACATCATCCTCACCGATGCGCCGCTCGCGCTATCTCGAGTCGGCGGGGAAGCAGACGAGGCAATCATCCACGGTTGGTTTGGCAAGGGCTGGGTTGTGGTTTCGTGCGATCCTCAGGTCAAACAGAACGTGCGGCATGAAAATACCTTGCTCCACGAACTGAGCCATGTGTTCGGCGCACCGCATGTCGAAAACTCCGGTTCCGTGATGTGCGCTTCGCCGGTTCCGAGCTATTGTTCGCGGGACACGCTTCGTCTCGACGAACAGAGTCTCGCGAGTATCGACGGCGGCATCAAAGCGATCAAGCGCATGGGGCTTGATACCTACGTCGGCTTGCGGGCAAACTGAATCCAAAAGGGATGACTACGCGTCGTCCCTTTTTAATTTGATTCTCCCTTCTTGCTGAAAATGATTTTCCACGCGCCTACGTATACGGTCTCCAGCACTTCGCCGCCCATAGCTTTTATTTACATCGACGACATTGCTTTTTGTTTTCTATAAAGCAGTTTCCAGCCGGCCGCTTCGTATCGTTTTTGGATATTTTCCCATGATTCGCCGGTCAAGACCTCTTTTCCGCCGTCTTCCGTCGCGCGAAACTCTTCCGGGCGAAGGGGAGGGGGATTTTCGGCGGCAGTTTTTTCGCAATGCTCTTTCCAGCGACTCTCAAGCTGCGCATCCAGGTTATCCATCCACACGGGCCGAGGATTTTTATCTTTTGGTTTCTCCGGAGACATATTGATTATTATAATTATTTTTTGTGCGCCCACCAGGGCTCGAATCCCGTGTCCCGGCACGGGACAGGCTCTACGACCGTTTCCTTGCGGCAGGCAGCGAATTACAAATATAAACAAAACTTCTTTAGTATCCTCCTCTTTGTGCGCCCACAAGGGATCGAACCTTGGACCGTCTCCTTAAGAGGGAGCTGCTCTACCAACTGAGCTATGGGCGCACAAAGAGGACAATAATTGATTTTGTTTACATTTGTAATGAGCGAACCTACCGATGCAGCACAGTTGCATTAGAGGGAGCTACCCTGCCGACAGGCAGGTCTACCTGCTACCCGTCCTTCAAAGGGGGAAGCTATGGGCGCATTTGCACTGACCTGCCAATATGTCTATGCTATAATTCTAATATCTATGGC
This sequence comes from Minisyncoccia bacterium, assembly GCA_041482935.1. Lineage (GTDB taxonomy): Bacteria > Patescibacteriota > Minisyncoccia > UBA6257 > 2-01-FULL-56-20 > DATLTV01. The sequence goes on from JBGPES010000043.1 coordinate 6,676, forward strand.
GAATAAGCAAAAGCTTATTATAGTGATCGCGGTCGTTCTTGTCGTGGCAATTATTATATATTGGTACGTCGATCTGCGCAATCCGGCGAGCGTCCCCGTGGCGCAGCCACCGGCAGCTCCGCCTGCCGCACCGCCGCCACCGCCTGCTGCAACCACGACGCCCGGTTTGGGCGGTACGATTTATAATCAATCTCAGAATCCGATCCAGGACAAAGTGCCTACCACGAATCCCGCCGTGAACCCTATTGAAGGAGCATATAAAAATCCATTTCAATAAACATGGCAACCACAATAGGTCCGGGGAAGAAAAATAAGCATGCGCTGCGAATTCTTGGTGTGAAATACGGCACCCCGTTTTTCATTTTGGTGGCTGCCGTTATGGCGAGCGGTGCCATAGTGACGCGTGCGCAAACCGCGACATCTACGCCATCCGATAC